>CAKRJM010000080.1 GCA_934351765.1 uncultured Lachnospiraceae bacterium
GTCCGCCAGTGCCTGCAGTGCCTCCGGAAAGGTATAATGCTCATATTCCATCAAAAAGGTAATGACATTCCCCCCGGCTCCGCAGCCGAAACAGTAGTACATCTGCTTTCCCGGCGTCACCGAAAACGACGGGGTTTTCTCATTATGAAACGGGCAGAGACCAAAATAGGTACTGCCCCGCTTCTGTAATTTCACATAGGAGGAGATCACCTCCACGATATCATTCCGTGTCCGTACTTCCTCCACCAGTTCTTCCGGATAATACATGCTTCCACTCCCGTCAGTTTTTCCATGCTTTCGGAACAAACAGCTCCGTAAATTTATCAATGGCATAGCCGTCGCTCATGCCCGCTATGTAATCACAGACCACCCGCTCCCTGGAATCGCCCGTCTCCATAAGCATCCGGTATTCCTCCGGCAGCTCGTCCACATGATCCATGTAGTGGTAATAGAGGTTGATGAGAAGCTGCTGTGCTTTTGGATCTTCTTTTTTCGATGCGCTGTTGGTATATACCTGCTTAAACATGAAAGCTCGGAGGTTCTTCATGGCCTCTTCCACCGTCGGCGCCATCAGGATCTCCGGCTTCCCCTGGCTGTTTTCAATGATACTGTGAACCAGCGTATTCAGCCGTTCCCGCACGGTATGTCCAAGCACCTGTGTATATTCTTCCGGAATCATCTCCTCCGTCAGAATTCCGGCACGGATCGCATCATCAATATCGTGATTGATATAGGCGATTTTATCGGACAGCCGCACCACCTTGCCCTCCAGCGTATGAGGAGTTCCGGAGGTACGATGATTTCTGATCCCGTCCCTTACCTCCCAGGTGAGATTTAATCCTTTTCCGTTTTTCTCCAGCCGTTCCACCACGCGGACACTCTGCTTATAATGGGCAAACCCTTCGGAGCACACCGAATTCAGAGCATCCTCACCCGCATGGCCAAAGGGTGTATGCCCCAGATCATGTCCCAGAGCAATGGCCTCCGTCAGCTCCTCGTTGAGCCGCAGAGATTTGGAAATTGTCCGGGCAATCTGGGCAACCTCCAGGGTATGGGTCAGTCTTGTCCGGTAATGATCCCCCACCGGGGACAAAAACACCTGGGTTTTATGCTTCAGGCGGCGAAATGCCTTACAATGCAGAATCCGATCCCGATCCCGCTGATAAGCCGGACGGATATCACATAAGGGCTCCTCCCGGTCCCGTCCTCTGGTGTTTTTGCTCAGCGACGCATAAGGACTTAAGGTTGCCTCCTCCAGCGCCTCAAGCTGTTCTCGTATGTTCATGGGACACCGCCTTTCTGATTTTCCTCACAGGAAGCTCCTTCCTGCACTCCGTTATAGTATACCATGAAGCGGGCTGATAGGAAAGCAGATCCCTTCGCCTTTTTTTGTTCTTTCCCGCAGCTTTTCGGAAGATTCCGATTTTTCTTGTCCAAATCTCCGGTTTATTGTACACTAATAACGATTCAAACATATTCCTACCATATACAGAAAGGACAGTCTCATCATGAATAAGCATCCGTCATCTGATCTGAAAAACAGCTCCTCCTTCGTTGGAAGCAAAGAACGTTATCAGGAAACATCCTCCTCTGCCTGGTCGTTTCTGGCAGCAGCCGTTCTGATCCTGCTTCTTCTTCTGCTGGTTTCCTTCCGGATTCTTCCTCTTCCGATCTCCTTTTCGGAACAGCCCGTCATGTTCCTCGGGCTCTGCCTGATCACCTTGATTTTCTTTGTGATCGGGATTGTCTCTCTGAAAAATGCAGCAGCCTATAAACAGGGGATCCAGAGTGAACAGGAGCTGGAAAAAGGCGTGCTGGACTGGTTCTACGCTGCCCATACAGGGGAACGCATCGATCAGGCCATCGAACAGGAGGAGGGTAAGCTTCCTCAAAGCGAAATTCTCTCCTTAAAGCGTCTGGAATTCATCCATACCGCTTTGTTAGCTCAGTTTCCCGATCTGCCGGAAAACCATGCAGATGCTCTGGGCGAAACCATCTATCAGAAACTGTTCGAGTAAACCGTCAAACCGCCCTTTTCCTGAATCTTTTACCAGAAAGATGAAGAAAAAGCTTCTGCCTGCAGGCTTCTCCGCCTGCGTTTGGCTGCAGAAAACAGATTATCCCCTGTAAAATATCAGTTTTCATGATATCTCACAGGGGATTTTTATCGGTATATGATACGTTCTGTCCGTCTTCCTGACTGGCTGTTCTTATTTCAGATGATATTCTGCCATCTTCCGATACAGCGTTGCCCTTCCGATTCCAAGCATCTTCGCAATCTCCACCTTGCTGTAGCCGGTATGCAGAAGCTTTTCAATCTTTTCCTTTTCCATCTGGCTGATGGGCGATAGCATTTTTGAGGCCGGACGGAAGCATTCCATGGATAATAATTCCTTCTCTCCGACCATACCCTCGCCGTTCTTGACGATCAGCTCCAGAACCCGGTCAATCTCTCCCGGCTCAGCCTCCCAGTTTCGATTTAAAAGTTTTAACCTTGCCTCCCGGCTCAGCGCCACCTGAGTTTTTCCCCATTTGGCTTTATAAAACTCCAGGCCGGAATCCAGCATGGCAGCCAGCCTTGTTTTTTCGCTCTGAACCGGCGGTAATTTTAAAACATTCTCGGCAAACCGGTAATACAGCTCTTCCAAAAAGACTCCTTCCTCCGAAAGGGTCTTCAGATCTTTTCCCGTTGTAGCAATAATCCGCACGTTACACTGTAAAACCTCTCCTCCATCTAAGAGAAGCTCCTTCACCTTCATAAACTCCAAAAGCCGTTGCTGAAGATATAACGGCAGATTTTCAATCTGATAAAAGATGATCGTTCCATGATTTGCCCGCTGCAGTTCCCCAAACCGGCTGAAAAGAAACTGTTCAAAAAATTCCCGGTATATACCGCAGCAATAGACATTCACCATGCCCATGGCACTGCGGTCGGAATAATTACACATGGATTTTGCCGCAATCTCACAAACCTCCAGCTGATCTCCCTGCACTAAGACGGGATGATCCGTTACGGCCAGACTTTTCGCCCGGTCAATGCTTTCCTCCGACAGAAGCCAGCCGCGGCACCACTCCATCGTCACCATGGAGCCACTTCCCGCAGCACTGGCATCCGCCCAGATATTCTTCACCGAACGGAAGGTAAAGACCAGATAACGGACATCTCCGTATACACAGATCTCCTTACAGGACAAAAAGCCGTAAAACTGATGCGTTCCATGTTCCAGAGAAACCTTCAGGCTCCGGATCTGAGTACGTGTCTGGATATATTCCCGGAGGATCCGATGCGGCAGAAGCGCCAGCAGGTTTTCTCCCCGCCCGTTCTCTCCAATTCCAAACATCTCGGCAAACGCCCGGTTGTAATATTGAATATTTCCCGTTGTATCTGTATAGACCACACCTTCATCAATGCAGTCCAGAACTTCCTCTTTTTCCAGACTTTGGCGTTTCGCCAGACTGAACTCATCATTGTGACACAAGCCGTCTGTCAGAAGCTCCGCCATACTCTCCAGATAATCCGCTGTATGTTCTGGCTGACGGAACGCTTCCTGGATCCGGTCTTTCGGAAAAATCAGGGCAATCGCTCCCACTGCCCTGCCATCAAAAAGCACCGGTACGCCGATCATTCCCTCGATCCGGCAGTCAGAACAGGACAGACAGCGCTTACAGCTCTCCAGCACCTGCCTGTCCTGTACAATGACCCGTTTCTGACCGATCAGGATCTGACCGATCACACAATGAATATCCACATGGGCATTCAGACGGAAATAAAGACTGGTTTTTCCGATCACATTCAGATTATTGTCCACGATCAAAACATCGCCGTCCAATGTCTTCGCAATCACCTGAGCAAACCGCTGTGCAGTATCCCGGATGGTTTCCAAAAGCGTCTGATTTACCAGAAAAAAGTCCCGTTCCATCTGTCCCCTCCTTACCGGTCCTGTTCACAGAGCCGGGCTTCGAATTTCTCCGCCCGGCCCCGAACCTTTACAGTTTTTCCTTTACGCAGTCCATAAGAATCTCGATCTGGTAAGACATCGTTACCGCACCGGGATCCAGATGACCGACACCCTTATCTGCCTGATAGGTTGCACGGCCGCGGACAGCCTCCATTCCCTTTGTGCTCTCGGCTCCATCGATGGCTGCCTGCTTTACCTTGTCAGCAGTCTCTGCCTCGGATACGCCATCCGCAATGCACTTCTTATAGCATTCTACTGCCGGATACAGCGTATCGATCATGGTCTTCCAGCCAGGCTGTGCATTTCCTCTGGACATGATTGCTTCCAGCATGGCAGCCAGCACACCGCACAGTGCCTCATTATTGATGGTTTCCTTTTCCTTTAAGGTCTTTGCAGCAGCCAGATAAGCACTGCCGTAAAGGACACCTGAGGAGCCTCCGATAACAGACATCATCGTTTTCCCGATCTGCTTGAACAGCTCAAACAGATTCATCTGCTCCAGCTCATCTGCCATTTCGTTGAGCTTTCCAAACCCGCTGTTGATGTTTGCCCAGTGGTCGCCGTCTCCGGTAGCCGCATCCAGCTCAGTGATATAATCACCGCTCTCATGGATCTTTACGTACGCTTTTTTCAGATATTCCACATAATCCTTGCTTGTTAATTCAAATGCCATAATAACCAATTTCCTCCGTCTTATACTCTGAATCCAGGTGCTTCGCTGGGTGCATCGAGAAGCTCTTTCAGCTCATCATCCAGCTTTAACAGGGTCAAGGAGCAGCCTGCCATTTCAAGCGCTGTCATATAATTGCCCACAAAGGTCTTATAAATCTTCACACCTTTTTCTGCCAGGTATGCCTGTACATCGCCGTTTAAAATATAAAGCTCCATCAGAGGTGTTGCGCCAAGGCCGTTGACCATCAGAGCCACTTCCGCACCCTCCATCTCGATTCCGGAAGCCTTATAGTCATCCAGGATCTTATCGATCAGGATCTTTGCAATTTCTTTTGCAGGCTTGATCTCTGTTTTCTCGATTCCGGGTTCGCCATGGATCCCCATACCGATCTCCATCTCATTCTCACCAAGTTCAAAACCGGGCTTTCCGACAGCCGGGATCGTACAGGAGCTCATAGACATCCCCATACTGCGCAGGTTCTTGATTGCCTTTTCTGCAGCAGCCTTTACCTCCGGAAGCGATGCGCCGGACTCTGCCTTTGCGCCTGCAATCTTATGAACAAAAACGGTTCCTGCGATTCCGCGGCGGCCGGTAGAGTAGGTGCTGTCCTCAACAGCAACATCATCCTTTACCACAACAGAATCCACTTCGATATCGTCATCCATCTCCGCCAGCTCTGCTGCCATGGAGAAGTTCATATTATCGCCGGAATAGTTCTTGATGATCATCAGAACGCCCTTGCCGCCGTTCGCCTGACGGATACCTTCCTGAATCCGCTCGGGATCAGGGGAAGAGAATACATTTCCGGCCACTGCCGCATCCAGCATACCCTTTCCGACATAACCGGCATGTGCAGGTTCATGGCCGCTTCCGCCTCCGGACACCAGGCCAACCTTTGCGCTCTTTTCTTTTCTGGAAATTACTCCAAGTCCCTCACTGTGGATCACAGCAGGATTTGCCATTGCCAGTCCATGGAGCATTTCTTCTACTACATTTTCCGGATTGTTAATAATTTTTTTCACTGTTTCGTCTCCTTTCGGTCGTTCATCCGTCCCTGCGATATTTGTATCATAATAATACATTATTATTCTTTACCTATTATAGCATATTAGCCAGCTTTATCAATAGATTTTTTCTTTTTCTGTAATTATTTCACATTATATCAGAATGAACCTCTTCATTTTTCTTCAGCGAAACACTTCTGTCTCAAAGATGTCTCGGAAAATTCCCGTCGATGTGACATCCTTCATTGAAAACGATAAATGCGTGCGGATCAATCTCCTTCACCAGCCGCCGCATCAAAGTTGCTTCATATTTTGATAGCACTGCATAAATGATCACGGTATCCTTATCGGTATAGCCGCCTATACCTTTCCAGATGGTCGCACTCCGGTTAAAGGCCCTGATCACCCGATTACAAATCTCTTCACCATCCGTTTTCGTAAAGATCATAGCCTCCACATTAATGCTCTGAGTATACCCCCGGTCAGCTACCATGGAAACGAATACAGTATAAATAATACTGTAGATTGCCACTGACACATCAAACAGCCAGATGCATACACCATAAATAACTCCATTGACGATGAGCGAAAGCTTCCCGACGCTGAAATCGTGACGCTTCTTTACCATATAAACACCGAGAATATCCAGACCTCCGGTGCTTCCTCCCGCCTGCAGGGTGACACCGGTTCCAAAACCGCAGAAGATTCCGCCAATAATGGCATTGGCCAGCCGTTCTTCCAGAAACGGGACTGCCGGGACCGGAAGGATTCCCATGATCAGTGCGGTAGCCAGTACATTGATCCCTGTCTTCAGAATAAACTGCCGTCCGATACTCTTAAATGCCAGAATAAACAACGGTAAATTTAAGGACAAATAAAAAAATGATGTTACATTAAAATTCCCCACCGGCAGATGAAGCTTATCTACGATCACGGAATTTAAAATCTGGCTGACACCCATGACGCCGCTGGCATAACACTGCGCCGGAGTGACGAAAAAATTCATTCCCACAGAATAAATCGCTGCCCCCACCAGACACATCAGATACTTTGTCCACTGCTTCTGCTGCATGTACACTTCCACTGATTCCATTGCTTTTTCCTCCAACTGCACTTCTTTCCTAATATATCCTTTTCACTTTTAGACGAAATTATCAGCTTTGTCAACCCCTGTTTCCAAATCCCTGTTTTTCTAAGCTTTTTCCGGTTGTTTTCTTTCTTTTCCTGTTCTTCCATCTTGTCCCCTCTTTCGTTTTCTGCTATACTCGCTTTCAGCGGCTTTGCCGCAGAGGGGAGTTTTATCATGAAAACACATTCTGATCTGGGGAAGGACCCCATTTTTTCGCTGGTGCTTCATCTGGCAGTGCCTGCCATGATCGCAAATTTTGTCAATGTCCTTTATAACATCGTAGACCGTATGTTCATTGGAAACATTCCCGGTGTGGGAAGCCTGGCTCTGGCAGGCGCCGGGATCTGCGGACCGGTGGTAACACTTCTTACCTCCTTCGGAACCCTCATCGGTCTCGGCGGCTCGATTCTGTTTTCCATGCGCCGCGGCGAGGGGAATGATAAAGAAGCGAAGGTGATCCTTTCCAACAGCTTCCTCATGCTCTGCGTGGTCTCCGCCGTTTTGACGGTTCTGTTTCTCCTGTTTAAAAACCGGCTTCTTGTTCTGTTCGGAGCCAGCAGCGAAACGTTTCCCTACGCCAATACCTATATGACCATCTATACCCTGGGAACCTTTTTTGCCCTTATGGCCATCGGTCTGAACTACTTCATCACCTGCCAGGGCTTTGCCGCCGTCGGCATGTTCACCGTCCTGATTGGCGCCGTTTCCAACATCATTCTGGATCCGGTGTTCATTTTTGTATTCCGCATGGGCGTCGCCGGGGCCGCCATTGCCACGGTACTGTCCCAGCTTTTCTCCTGCCTGTTTGCCCTCTGCTTTCTCTTCGGGAAATCTGTTCCTATTCGGATTTCCTTCGGAAGCTACCGGCCTGCACTGATGAAACGGATCGTTTCCCTGGGCTTTTCACCGTTTATGATCCTGGCAACCGACAGCGTGATCACTATTATCTTAAATGCCTCCCTCCAGCACTATGGCGGCCCGGAGCAGGGAGATCTGCTCATTGCTGCCTCTACCATTATCCAGAGCTGGCTTTTAATGATCACCTCCACCATGCTGGGGATTTCCAGCGGAACCCAGGCGATCCTCAGCTACAATTACGGCGCCGCCAATAGCTTGCGCATCAAAAAGGCAGAGCGCACCATTCTGTCACTCTGCCTGATTTTTACATCCATCATGTTTGTTCTTTCCCGGATCTTTCCGGCTCCCTTTGCCGGAATCTTCACCCGGGAGCCGGATACGGTTTCCATGGCCGTCCGCGGAATTCATACCGTAACGCTGGCCATTATCCCGCTGAGCCTCCAGTACTGCTTCGTGGACGGCTTCACCGCCATCGGACGGACCAAAACTGCCCTGGCGCTTTCCATGCTGCGAAAAGGAACTTATGTCCTTTCCGTTCTGTTTCTTCCGCTGTTTTTCGGAGCCGCCAATGCCTTTTACGCGGAGCCCATCTGCGATGGACTGGGCGCGGCTGTCTCGACCATCACCTTTCTTCTGGTATTCCAGAAGCATCTGGACCGGCGGACAGCTCCCACTGATACCGCTTCATATCCACACAGCCGTTCGGTTTAAATTCCACGCCCTCGTCCTCCAGAAGCGCCCGCTGCTCCCAGAAGCCGGGCGCCGTCCGGCCTGCGTGGTTCACGACCCGATGGCAGGGATAACGCCCGTAAAACTCCGCCATGGAAAGGATTTTTCCAACCAGACGGGCATTCTTCTCCCGTCCGCACAAGGCGGCAATCTGCCCGTAGGACGCCACCCGCCCCTCCGGGATCTCCTCCACAACGGAGAGTACTTCATAGATCAGATCTTCGTTCATCGGATATTACCGCTTCTTTCTTCTGTTTTTTGCAATTTCTATCCAGGCAGAGCTCTCCCACTCAATCGGCTCGGTATTGGTATTCCCTGCGATCTGCCGGATTGCATTCTGAATTTCCATATAATCATCGTATTTCTTTAATTGACTCCACGGCTTAGTCTTATACTTATAAGTATCTCCATCTTTTTCAATTCCATCGCTCTTACTTTCCTGTAGCTTTTCAAGAATAAAACTGTCGATCGGAACGTGCAGGGATTTCGGTGTGAGTCCCTCCGGCAGCATCCCAAGCAGCCCCAGATATTTCAGCGTCATATTCACCCATTTCTGTGCAAGTCCATAAGTAAATGAGTCAGATTCTTTTAGGATAGACCTGCTATCCTTCCATTTTCTACCATTCATGGTGTCCTTGATTTCTTTGCATTTGGCCTTATGCCACAAATCAAATGTTTCATCCGTACAATTGTATACCTTAGCCGCATCCTTATCCTCAGTCGGTTTCAAAATCCTGCTGCAAATATCCTCTATAAGCTCCACCTTGGCTTTTTTATATTCCTCGGCAATTGCTTTATCTTCTTCTGAAGATTTTTTATTCCGCATAGTGTTTAATTCGCTTGTCGAATAATAAAATCCAACCTTGCGGCTCAAATCCAAATATGCACGATATGCGCACTGTCTCAGAC
>CAKRJM010000081.1 GCA_934351765.1 uncultured Lachnospiraceae bacterium
CTTGACGGGAAGCAGTTCAATGCGACAGCCCCATCCATGTTTCCATTTTTACGCGCGTTACTTCTTAATGCTGATTGCTTACTTCGTATGGTCTTTTCTCTTCCTTCCGAACACAATCGCGATCACACCGCCGCTTACCGCGAGCACTGCGATCCAGAGGAAGATCCGGGTCTGATCACCGGTGAACGTTCCCGCTGTGGTTCCGGCCGCTATTCCGTTTCCGCTTCCGGCTGCCCCGGTTCCTGCACTGCTTCCGGTTCCGGTCGTTCCCGTTCCGCTTCCGCCTGTTCCGCTCTGAGGCGGCAGCTTCTCCAGCTTCACGCTTTCTTCCGTGATCTTCTTGGTTCCCTTCTGATCGGCAAAATATGTTTTGCAGCCGTCACAGTACCAGTATTCCAGATTTCCTTCGGCTTCCACCGTGGCCGCTTTCGCGGGAACATGGCGGAGCGCCGTATGGTTTTCCGGATCTGGCTCCCCGTACTCGCTACCGCACACCGCACAGTGTGCCTGTTCCACGCAGGTCGCTGTTCCTCCGGTGTGTCCGTCGTTGACGGTCACCGCATAGGTGGTTTCATTTCCGGCCTTGTCTGTTACAACGATGATCTGAACCCCTTCTGCCGGATTAAGAACGAATGTACCCCGGCTTATTCCCACGCCGCCTTCCACGTCCTGGGTACTTACCAGTGTTATTTCTTCTCCGTTCACCGTTACGGATTTCAGGTTTTCCTCACTTACCGTCACGGTCTGCGCTTCGCAGTAGGTTTTTCCGTCTTCGATTCCGGTAATCACCGGCGCCAAAGCGTCCAGCACGATTCCGCCGGACCGCAGATAGGTGACATTTCCGGCCTTATCCGTCAGTTTCATGTAGACGATCCAACGGCTGTCCGGCTTCAGGGAAATGGCTTCCTCATATCCGGTAAACTCCATGGTTTCCAGTTCTTCCATGGTATATTCCTCTGCGGACAGCAGATATTCCACTTCTGCCACACCGCTTGCGCCGTCGGTTCCCTTCAGCTCCACATCGGTTTCCGCCCGGAAGAATGTCTCAAAGGCAATAGGATCGGTGAAGCTGTCCCAATGGTTCTCTGCATCGATCCGGATTTCTCCGGCGGGCTTTGTCTTATCAATTTTATAGGCTTCTGAAATAGCCTCGGAGATCACACCGGTTTTCTGGTTTTTCACATAGAACACCAGCGTTCCGTCTGCGGTTTCTTCCGATTCCGTCAGGGTTTCGCTCCATGCTCCGTCCGCCGTATTGGTACGGGACAGAAGCCAGCCGTCTGCTGCCGTCACGACAAAATCCGTGTTGATCCAGTCTCCGGAAGTTCTTGTGTACTCATTTCCCGCCGCCGTATAGGCAAGAATCGAGGCGGTCACGGACTCCGGCTGTGCCGTCAGTTCATAGTTTCCGGCTGCGCTTCCGGTCAGGGCAAAGCCTGTAAATGTCACTGTTTTTCCGGTTCCGGCATTCTTATTATCATACGCTGCCGTTCCGGCAAGGATCACCAGATTTTCTCCGTCATAGTTGGCCGACAGCGTTCCGGTTTCTGTGATTGCCGCCGTATCGGTTCCGTCATACACCTTTTGTGCTTCCACAGCCGTTCCCTGAATAGTCACCCGCCTGGGACTGATCTTAAAGGTTCCGGATTCTGAAGCCTCGGAATAGCTTCCGTCTGCTTCCACAATCACACGGACCTCATACGTTCCGGCATTCTTCGGTGCTTCCACCGTATAAGTCTCGTCTCCCGCTCCGAATACTTTATATTCCACTGCCGCCGCTCCGGTGCTGAGGGAATCATAGACCGGTGCCGATACCGGCTGTCCGTCATACTCCTTACTGATATCCGAAAGGCCGCTCACGGTGCCTTCCGCCCGCGCAACCGTCAAGGCGATCCGGCTTACCGACGGAGCCTCGTTTCCTTCTGCCTCCCGATAATCCTCTCCCATGGGATCATACGTCACATACAGAGTATAAGATCCTGCCTCCAGCGACTGGAACACATCGCCGTCAATGGTTACCGTTCCGTCTGCCGCCGCATGATACGAAGCCTGATCTATGGGCTGATCCACGCCCTGTCCCATGATCTGGATCTGGCGGACTGTATTTCCATTCAGATCCAGCTTCACGGTCTGGTCGTCTCCGCTCATCTTTACAAAGGTGATCCGTTCCGTTTCCGCCGCCGCATCGGTGTAGACCACGATTCCGTCGGAGTTCAGCACCGTGATGTTTCCGGCACGATCGGTCACCCGCACATACACAAATGCTTTCTGGTTCGGCGCCATGGTGAAAGTTCCCTCGCCGTCCTTCAGTTCCAGCTCGGTCCATGCTCCGTCAACGGCAGTCTCCTCTGCAAACGCAGTTTCCGAAAGCAGATATTCCGCCTTTGCGACACCACTTCCGATGTTCACATCTGCCGCCGTCACAGTAACCGTCTGGGTATTCTTAAAGAACAGTCCAAAAGTCACGGTATTCAAAAAGGATTTGAACCGGTTTTCTCCGATGGTGATCTCTGCCTCCGGCGGCGTGATATCCGCCACACCCTCTACCGTAATGGTAAGATCACTCTTTACATTGAACACCTGATAATCTTCCAGAGTACCTGATACAGCAGACGCTGGTGTTCCGTTCACCAGAACCTGATAACTGTCTGTTTTTGAATATCCCGGTGCCAGTTCCACCTTAAACTGGAAATTGTGGCCAAACCGGATCTCACCTGCATCGTCCGTCGTGCTTACGGTATATCCCTCTCCGACAGGCAGAACTGCACGGTAAACTTTAAGTACATGAACCTTCAGGCTCACGGTATTTCCGGCTGCGTCCACCGCTTCAATGGAATGTTCCCCATTATCCGCCTGGATCACATATTCTCCGTCCTCCGGCGATGTTTTCATGCCGTCAATCCGTACCTCAACGGTATTTTCCGCTCCGTCATCGTCCACATCGGTAACTGTAAACCGAAATTCTGTTCCGTAATAGTAATAAGTAACGCCATCTTCCAGCGGAGTTCCGATTCCAACTGCCCGAAGCTCCGGTTTTACGTTGTCCTTTCTCCGTACACTTCCGCAGCCGCAGGCTTCCTCATGGGTCGTATGGTTCCACTCATAGCTGTGGGTATGAGAAACAATTTTTAAATTTTCCAGTTCCGAAACCTCGCCGTTTACGACCTGGTCATCGGCCTTGCCTGCATAAGCAAGGCTGTCTTTATCTGTCAGGAAGCTTCGCAGTGTTCCTTCTCCGCCGGACGCCAGTTTCTTATACGAACCGCCGGAAAGAAATGCCGACGCGCCGTTTTCCAGGCTCACGATTCCTAGACTTCCGTCCCGCACGGTGAGAACGGCACCGTCTGCCGCCGTAACGGTATCCGAAAGGCTGCCTCCCTGAACCATAAGACTTCCCTGAACCGTAACAGCTCCCGTAATCGTTCCGCTTCCGATGATAAGCTCTGCTCCGCTCTCCACCTGAACCGTTCCGCTGATGGTATTTGTTCCCGCTTCCAGTGTAAAGCTTCCGCCGGAAACCTCCGCATTGTCCGCGATATCCTGATAAATAGTCAGCGTGCTTCCCCGGTTTTCTTCCGTCTGAGCCGCTCCAAGAGCCTCTGCAAAGGTTTCATAATAGGTCGTCCGCTCTCCCAGCGTTACCGATGCCGCCAGCTCACAATGACACTGGCTGCACTTCCCGTCATCATTTCTGGACGGGTGGCCGCAGACTGTTTCCGTCGCCGTCACGGTATCGGACTGAAGCACATATCCCTTGTAACTGATCTCACAGTAATACGTTCCCGCACCAAGATGGACCGTATCGACACAGGTTCCCGCTGTGATCGTAAGCTCCTTTGCATCTGCCGCTGCCGTTCCGTCCTCGTTTTTCCACTGGACAGACACCGTTTCACCGTTATCCAGTCCGATACTCTGAATCGAAATCTTCAGTGCTTCACGCTCACTCTCCGGCGTAGTCGTATAAAAGCTTACCGGCTTCGGCTGCTCTGCGATTCTGAACGGCGCCAGTGCAACAGACACATTATATAATACCTGCATACCCGCAACTACGGAGCTGATATCCGACGGCTTCGCATAAGTTCCGTCTGCAAACACAAACGCAAGCCCTTCTCCCAGGAACGTAAACGGAGAATCTCCGGCGATGGACTGCACCCGGTCAAAGGTTCCGCCTGTGATGATCAGCGTTCCTTCCGTCGTATGCTGCTTGACACAGCCTCCGGCGCTTCCTGTGTAGGTACCTCCGGTGATCCGCAGCGTTCCCTGCCTTGCCGACAGCGCAGTGCCTCTCTGGGCATTTACAACACCGCCTCCTGCCGTATCACAGATGGTCAGCTCCGCACCTGCTCCGACAGCCACATCATAATTATAATTATCAATCCAAAGCTTCCATGTCTTACCGTTCAGATCCACCGTAAACACAGCATCCTTGATTGTCTGCGCGCGCAGTCCCACTTCCTTCTGTAAAATCCTTACGGTACAGCCGCGCTTTGTCTTTGCCGCATTGAAGGCATCGGTAAACTCCGTATAATAAATCGTCTCTTCCCCGTCCAGGATCACCGCCTGCATATCCTCCCGGCAATACGGACAGGTGTAGATATCCTGACCCGCGCCGCCGACCGAAATCTCAGTATGGCCGCACTGCTCAACCGAAACATTCTGAAGAGAGGCCGTGTTCTTCAGTTCTTCCCCCTTCAGCAGTATTCCGTCCGCACTCCGATAAACATACCCATTGTAAAGAAGCTGGGTGACATTATACGCATCGTCCAGACAGCGCAGTTCTTTAAAGGTTCCTCCGGTGAGATATATAAGACCCGGAGTTCCCGGATAGTCGATCGGCAGTTCGATTGTTCCGGACTGCACCCGCAGCACGCCGTCAGACACCCGCAGGCGGCATGACTCGTCATCCATAATGCCCTTTAGGCAGCCCTTTCCCTCCGGATCAGAATCCTGAATGATCATCCTGCTTCCGCCCACCATCTCCTGATCTCTGCTGATCTCCAGCGTTTTCCCGTTCAGATCCAGCGTATAAGAAGTACCGGAAAAACAAATATTCTCTGCGGACAGATCCGACAGCAGCGTAACCGTCACATCTTTGCCGTTTGCTGTCTGCAGCGCAGCAAACAGCTCACTGCCGTACTGATAAATCGTGTCCGTTCCGTCCACGGTGAGCTTCGCCGCTGCCCGGCGCCCACACTGATGGCGGCAAAGGCCGGTTTCCGGATCAAACTCATGCTTCCGATACAGAGAAATCGTCACGCTGCTTTGATTTCCGGCTGCATCCACCGCGGTAATGGTTTTCTTCGTGCCGTCCGGCTCATTATCTTCCAAGCTCATGGTAAAATAATTCAGCCCGTAGGCTCCGCTGAACGAAAGCTCCGTTCCGTCCACGGTGAGCGAAACCAGGTTGCTCTCATCGACCAAACTCTTTCCCTGTTCCAGACAGAAGGAACCGCCGTCCGGGATTCCGATGACCGGTGCCTTTGTATCAACGGTAAATCCGTCCGTGGACAGATAGGTAACATTTCCGGCATGATCGGTCAGCCGTGCATAGACCACATACTTCCAGTCCTTCGGCGGAATGATCCCCGTTTTCGGATCATACGCTGTGAACGTCTGATTTTTAATGGACGTTTCATCATACGTCGTTCCGCCCTCTGCCAGAAGATATTCTATCTTCACTGCCTGGTCGTCCGTATAGCCCGGATCCCGATAGCTGTCATCTTCTGCCGTGATGGTGACCTTCACTTTTTCCTTATAAAACAGTCCAAAGGAAATCTTGTTTATGAATTCCTCCCAGCTGTTCCGCTCATCGATCGTAATTGTTCCCGTGGGCTGCGTCGTATCTGCCACAAGATCTCCGTATTCCAGTCCGCAGGTTTTACAGATCGCTTTCTGGAAATATCCGGCCTCCCGGCTGTTTCCGTCCTTATGGCGGCAGCCATATCCGCACGCACACTGTCCTTCTGCGTTCAGGCTATGAGTATGGTCGATGACTTTGACCCGCTCCAGCGTTTCCGACTGGCTCATATCAACAAATACCGAAGGATCATCGGCTTTCACAATGGCTTTTCCCTCTGCCAGAATATCCTCCAGGGTTCCGTCCTCATTCTCCAAACTGGGATACGGCTTAAAATCTCCCATGACATTATTCTTGCCGCCGAAAAACTCTCCGCCGTAAATCTTGACCTTTGCCCCTTTTTCGGCACTGATCCCTCCCATGGACTCATCTTCATATTCTTCCATCGGCGCAAAGACTCCGTCTTTGATCGTCAGCGTACAGTCTTCCGTACCGAAAATCGGATGATAGAACCGTCCGTTTTCAATGGTCAGCGATCCGCCGGATTCCTCCGAGTAATCCACAGAAAGATACATGGGAATTCCCACGATCCCGTTTCCTGTGACCGTCAGGCTCGCTCCTTCAATATCAATGGCAGCACGGTTCTCCATGATCAGGGATTTTCCGTTGAGATCCAGGGTCATATCCTGGCCGGTGATCAGCCCCATATGTTCCATGTCTTCCGAATGATAATCTGCCAGCAGCTTTACAGTAAAACTGCCGGTCACCAGCACTTCATCGGTGTCATAATCAACCAGCAGCATATCCAGATCCATCAGCGTCTGGGCATAGCTTACGCTTCCGCCTGCCGTCAGCGCAAAATAGAACTGCGTTTTGCAGTCCGGGCAGTAGCCGTTCGCCTGGATTGCCTGATGGGCGCAGGTTTCCTCCCCGTCCGCCTGTGCCGCCGCACCGTTCTCATCGGCCTGCACGGCTGTCCTGCCGGCTTCCGCCGCCTGCACTCCCGCATCCTCCACCGTCTCCTGCACGGCTCCGCCGGTTTCCGCATGGCCGGAATCAGCCAGCGCCGGTGACTGCAGCGCCGAACACACCATAAGCACTGCCAGGATCACTGCCAGCACCCGTCTGTTCCCTATGCTTTTTCTCTTCATCTGATTGTCCCCTTTCCTGTCTCTGCATGTACTCTCTTCCCCGTCAGCCGCCCTTCCTTGATTCGCTGCCGCCGAAAATCAGTCTATTTTATCATACTAAAAATCTGTTCCCGGCACAAGCCGCTGTACACAAGCGGTCGACTTCCTGCACAAGTGGTTGAAAAAGATTGATATCCTTATAAATTCCCGATCCGCTCGATCGCATAAAGCGGCAGATTCACAAGCCGGTCTTCTTCCTTATAGTCCGCCATTGAAGTACGAACGGATATTTCGGGAGAGAATTTCTCCCGGTACATTTTCAGGCTCTTCGCTCGAAGGTTTGTCTCTGCCTTCACCTCCACAGGAATGACCTTTTCTCCGGTATCAACAACAAAATCAATCTCGCAGGAGCCCCTGTCGTTTGTGTAATAATACACGCCCAGATCATCAACGGTTTTCAACTGCTGGCAGACATACTGTTCCGTCAATGCTCCCTTGAATTCCACAAAAAGATCATTTCCGTCGAGCAAGGTTCGCTGGCGAAGCCCTGCCATGCAGCCCAGCAGTCCGACATCCACCGCAAACAGTTTAAATGCCCTCAGATCCTCGTATGCTTTCAGCGGAATGCCTCCGGCATTTACACGGCTTACCTTATGAACCAGCCCGCAATCAGAAAGCCACATAATGGCAGTTTCGTAATCCTTTGCACGTGCGCCTTCCCGAACAAGGCCATAAACAAACTTCTTGTTTTCCTTTGCAAGCTGAGACGGAATACTGTTCCACACCATACGGATTTTCGGAACAATTTCGTTCGGTGCATGTTTTGAAAAATCCTGCCCGTAAGCAGCAAGGATCCTCTTTTGTATGTCACGGACTTCATTAAAATCCCTGTTTTCCGCAAAACTCTGTACAGCTTCCGGCATACCGCCGACAAAATAATAATATTTAAGCGCATCAATATAGGTCTGCTTAAAGCTTGTTACCATTTGATAATCCTGCTTATCGAGCACTTCCGCAAATCGTTCCTCGCCCACCGCCATCAGAAATTCCCGGAAAGACAACGGATAAAGCTTTAAAAAATCAACCTTGCCCACCGGAAACGATGTCCCCTGATGCAAAGCAATACCAAGCAGAGAACCTGCACAGACAATATGATATTCCGGTGCATTTTCGCAGAAATATTTCAGTGAAGTGAGTGCCCTCGGCACCTCCTGGACCTCATCAAAAATTAAAAGCGTATGATCCGGATCAATTTTTCGTCCGGCATATAGTTCCAGTCCCATGATCAGGCGGTCTGTATCCAGATCTGATGCAAAAAGCTCTGCCATTCGAGAGTTGGAATCAAAATTGATATACACGGTATCATCATAGTAAAGCCTGCCGAATTCTTTCATCAGCCATGTTTTTCCAACCTGTCTTGCCCCCTCGATAATCAGCGGCTTACGGTATTTACGTTCTTTCCATTTTAATAATCGTTCCATCGCAATTCGGTACATACACGCACCTCCCTATCATTGTTCCACTATAGTATGCCACGGAAGTGCAAAAAATACAACGAATTTTCGCTGTATCACTACATTTTTTACAATGATCTTTTGTTATAATATCACTATTTTTACAATGATCTTTTGCTGTATCACCGCATGTTTTACAACGAACTTTTGCTCACGGCACATTTTTGTTTCATCGAACGCACTTTCCTATGAAGTAAAAAAGCCCCGAATCTCCTGCCTCAGCCTGTAAAAACGCTGAGGTGCAGAATATTCGGAGTCTTCTTTATTCTTTCTTTATTCCTTCTTTATGCCTTCTTCACTGTTTCTGGGCCTGTTCATATTCCCCGATCAGTTCTTTCCCTCCCTGCTTATAAACCAAACCGTCCCGGATCCAGAGCACCCGGTCTGCCAGAGCATCGGCACAGCGGACATCATGGGTCACGGTGATCATGGTCATGCCGGTGGCTTTGTGGGCGGCATTCACGGTTTCCACCATACGTTTCAGATTCTGAAAATCCTGGCCGACAGTCGGTTCATCGAGAAACAACAGTCTCGGACGGCCTGCGGCGATGGCGGCAATACTCACGCGGCGCTTCTGTCCCTCCGAAAGTGACTGGGGATGGCGTTCTGCCAGCTCCTCCAGATCAAATTCCTCCATGCACTGTGTCGTGTTTTCACGACTCTCCGACTGATAGCCGATCT
>CAKRJM010000082.1 GCA_934351765.1 uncultured Lachnospiraceae bacterium
AATCCACAAACTCGGATTTTTCCTTTGTGGGATTGGTATCATCAAACCGGAGATTGAATTTTCCGTTGTATTTCTTGGCAAGTCCGTAATTCAGAAGAATGGACTTCGCATGCCCGATATGAAGATACCCGTTGGGCTCAGGTGGAAACCGGGTCTGGACATGGTCATACACGCCCTCTGCCAGGTCCTTATCTATGATCTGTTCGATAAAGTTTTTTGTTTCGTTTTCCATATAAGCCTCCTGCGGTCTGTATTTTAACGAATCCCGCCCTCGCCGGCGAAATCCAGGGTTCTTTTATCATATCACAGAATCCTCATTTGTAAAACCCCAATTTCCGAACTGTCCTCTTACTTTAAAAATGCCCGGAATGCCAGATAGTTTTCATAAAGGTCTGCCTTGGAAACCACCTCATAGGGGGAATGCATGGAAATCACCGGCACACCGAGATCCACAGTATCAATGTTATACCTGGCGATATATTTGGCGATGGTTCCGCCTCCGCCAAAATCGACTTTTCCCAGTTCTCCGGTCTGCCAGATCACTCCGTTTTCGTCAAAGATCCGGCGCAGGAAACCGATGTACTCGGCATTGGCATCGTTGGAGCCGCTTTTTCCTCTTGCTCCGGTAAATTTCATCATTCCGGCGCCGCAGGAGAGATACACTGCATTGGTCTTCTCGCAGACATCGGGATAATTGGGATCATAGGCCGCCGTCACATCCGCGGAAATACATTTGGAATGTGCCCGAACCACCGACGACGGAACACCGAAGCTGTCGGACAGCGCCTCCATCAGATCCAGAAACAGTATGCTCTGCATTCCGGTGGTTCCCTCGCTTCCGATTTCCTCTTTATCCGCCAGGATCACCATAGTGGTATGGACATCAGAAGACTCCTCGAACAGTGCCCGCACCGCCGCATAGGAGCAGACACGGTCGTCCTGTCCATAGCTTCCCACCAGTGCCCGGTCAAAGCCCACATCACAGGCCTTGAACGCCGGGACAAGGGAAAGCTCGGCACTCATAAAATCCGCCTCTGTGATTCCGTATGTATCAGAAAGAATCCGGAGAAGCTGTTCCTTCACGGTCCTTTTGTCCTCCTCGGAAGCTGCCGTAAAGGGAATGTTTCCAAACCAGATATTCAGATCCTCCCCCTCGATGGCCTGTCCCAGAGGCTTCTGGTTCTGCTTTGCTGCCAGATGCGGAAGCAGGTCACTGATATAAAACACCGGATCCCCGGTCTGTTCTCCGACACACACGTTTACCACGGAGCCGTCCTTTCGAGCGACCACCCCATGGAGTGCCAGAGGCATGGCTGCCCACTGATATTTCCGAAGCCCGCCGTAATAATGGGTCTTTCCAAATGCGATGCCCTCTTTCTCATAAAGCGGAAGCTGCTTTAAATCGATCCTGGGACTGTCGATATGAGATGCCACGATCCGAACCCCGTTCTCCGCCAGGTTCTCCGTACCGACCCGGATCAGATACAGGTTCTTTCCGCGGTTATTGTAATATACCTTGTCGCCGGAGCGGAGCTTTTTTCCGAATGTAAATGGAACATATCCCTGCGCTTCCGCCTCTTTTATCACCTCGGCACAGGCCTCCCGTTCCGTTTTTGCCAGATCCAGAAAGGTCTTGTATCCCTCTGCAAAAGAAAAAATCTCTCTTTTTAACGCTTCGTCTGCCGCCTCATAGACGTTGGTCCGCTGATATGCTAATGTTTCTGTCTGTTCACTCATTTTCTGTTCCTTCCTCCTGCTGTTTATCGCTCTGTTTCTGCTTCCTGTATCGTTTTCTCCTCTTCTGTATCAGAATTTTTCACTTTCATTGACACTGCTCTGCTCCCATGATACACTCTCTGTAAATATCAGGAAAGAGGGATTTTATGAATTTTCAGGAATTTGTACTGCTGGCCAGCATGCTTGTGATCATCTTTTTTCTGTTTTCCATGGCAGGCTGGCTCATCGAAGTAACGCTCAAGTATATCCAGTTCCACCGGTTTATCAACCGCGGCTTCTTCATCGGTCCCTACTGCCCCATCTACGGCTGGGGTGCTGTCGCCGTTACAGTTCTGGTCGGAGGCATGATCGGACGCCACGGAACCATCGGGGAAACCTTTTTAGCCGGTATGTTTGTCTGCGGTGTTCTGGAATATTTCACAAGCTGGTACATGGAAAAGCTGTTCCATGCCCGCTGGTGGGATTACAGCCAGAAGCCCATGAACCTCCACGGCCGGATCTGGATCGGCAATCTTGTGCTGTTCGGTGCCGGTTCTGTGGTGATCGTCAAATGGATCGATCCGGTGCTCTTCCGTATTCTGGGCGGCTGGACCCCGCTTGCGGTAAAGCTGACCGCGCTTCTGATCCTGCTTCTGCTGCTCGCCGATGGAATCATCTCCCATTATCTCATGGGGATTGTCGGAAAGGAATTCAATACTCAGTCCGGTGACAATACCGAAGAGATCAGTAAAAAAGTTCATGCACTCCTAAAAGAAAAAGGGTATTTCCTGCGTCGTATCCATGATGCCTACCCTGCTGCCCAGGCCCGTTCCAGCCGGATGATCCGAGAATGGAAAGCAGCAAAGAAGAAATTTAAAGAAGCTTCCCAGACCTGGAAAGTAGAGAAGAGTAAGGCTGCGAAAGAAGCAAGGCTGAAAGCTCAGACTGAGCTTCGCCGGATCGAAGAAAAGCTGTTCCCGCCTCATTCTGAATCCCTGTGAACCAAGCCCTCCCTATGAAATGGGAAAGAAAACAGCAGTCGCCGTGGCTGCTGTTTTTTTACTGCTTTCCAGCACTGCCTCCGCGCAGAGATTTACCAGGCTTCTGCCCACCTTAACAGCCCGTGCCGTCACCAGAAGCCGTTCCCCCACCGGAACTGTTGCAAGATAGTTGATCGTCATAGATACCGTCGGAGTCCGCAGCGTTCCGCTCAGATAACGAACCAGGATCCCACAGGTTGAATCGATTGCCGTGGCAATCAGTCCACCATGCATAGTGCCAATGGGATTCTGTTCCCATTCCTCCACCTCATAGGAAAGAGTGATCCACTGTTCCTTCTCACTGCATGCCACAAAAGACTTTTTCATCATCTCATGGATTCTGGGCGGATCATTTCTTTCCTCAACGGCCATACGGATCCCATATTCCATGGCTTTCTGTCGTTCCTGTTCACTGGCATTCTCCGTCAGATTCTTCTTTTTTTCCAGTATTTCCAAATAATCCATTCTGCTCTCTCCTGTATTTTGCCGACTGCGCCTGTGCCCGCTCTTCAGGCAGAAGCACTATCTGCTGCTTCTGATGTCTCCCATGCTGTTTTTGTATATCCGCTCTCAGGTCTGCTTCCGGAAAACAAGAAGCTTACTGAGTACATAGTTTCCGACCGTCACTACCACCTGGCTCACCAGCTTTGCTATTTTATCGTTTCCGTGAAGCACGGTCACCAAAAGCCACATGACTGCCATATCCATCAAGAGCGTTGCCACACGGGAACCGACAAACCGTGCGGCTTCTCCAAGTTTATTCTGATTTTTGCTTTTAAATACGAATGTTCGGTTTGTCACATAAGCAAACGCAACTGCTCCGATCCAGGAAAGGATATTGGCAATCTGAAGCTCCAGTGCATGGTTCGGATCCAGGAAGGTCAAAACGCTGCCGTAATAGATGAAAAGGCTTACCACCGTAGTCAATACTCCCACGATCAGATAATTGATCAGCTCTTCGTATTTTTTATACAGATTTTTACAGGCATTCCACATTTTATTTTTTTCCTTTCCGATAAAACTGGGCACTCCGTTCATAAAATGTACGGATCTGGCTGCTGTTGCTTAACCGGATCACATTTTCTGTCCGCCGCGTCACAAAGTCCGTCAGCTTTTTCATATATTCGTCCCCGGTAATACTGCCCTCTGCCACATAAGTAAGCCCTTTTTCCCAGCTTGCCGTCAGCTCCGGATTGAGGAGCGGACGGATCGAAACATAAACTGCGTCATGGATTACCTCTCCCAGCAGCGTCGGTGTGATTACCTGGGTTTTCTTATTCAGCGCCAGATATTTATTGTTCACCAGCTTCTTTAAGATCTCTGCTCTCGTGGCACTGGTTCCGATCCCGCTGCCCTTGATCTGCGCACGGAGCTCCTCATCTTCAATAAGCTGTCCGGCGTTCTCCATAGCAAGGATCATGGTTCCGGAGGTATAACGCTTCGGCGGTGAGGTCTCCCCTTCTTTGATCCCGATCTCCGAGACCGGCAGCCGCATTTCCTTTTTCAGCTTTCCAATGGCCTCCAGAAACGCCGGATCACTGATATCCGCCACC
This sequence comes from uncultured Lachnospiraceae bacterium, assembly GCA_934351765.1. Lineage (GTDB taxonomy): Bacteria > Bacillota > Clostridia > Lachnospirales > Lachnospiraceae > Lientehia. The sequence continues at coordinate 4,310 of CAKRJM010000082.1, forward strand.
TGGTCGTCTCCGTCTTTTTCCGGTTTATCCGGATTATCTCCGGAATCATTGCTGTTCTTTGTCTTTTTTCCGCCCCCGTTCACTGCAAGCCAGCCCTCCTCCATCAGGACACGAAAACCGGCAGTAAACCGCTCGCCGCGGATTTCCAGTCCCAGAGATACCTTCTGATAGACGGCAGGCGGGAAAAAGATACTTAAAAACCGACGCACGATCACCTCATAGACACGCACGGAGATCTGGGACAGATTTTTTAATGTCCCGATTCCCTGTCCGGTCGGAATAATCGCATAATGGTCGGTGATCTGCTTATCATTGACATACCGGGTTTTAGCAATTCCCCGATAGGTTCCGTCCTCCAGAATCCTGGAAACCAAGCCTGCCACACCCGGAATGGCTGAAAGCCCCCGTATATTTTTCTGGATCTCCTTCGCCACCGCTGTGGAAAGCACTCTGGCATCGGTTCGCGGATATGTAACCAGTTTCTTTTCATACAGCTCCTGAACAAACTTTAAGGTCTCGTCCGGGCTCAGCTTGAACCGTCTGGAACAGGTATTCTGAAGCTCCGCCAGATTAAATAACAGCGGAGGATTCTTCTTTTCCTTTTTCTTCTCCACCGAAACGATCCGCGCCTCAACCGGCTTCTCTTCCATCAGCCAGGAAACAAATTCCTCCGCCCTTTCCCGCTCCAGAAATCCGTTATCCTTATAAAGATAAGGCGCCATGTAATGACGGCTGCCTTCAACCGCATGCCACTCCGCATCAAAGGACTTTCCCTCGCAGGATACAGTGGCCATCACACGAAAAAACGGAGTTTTTACAAAATTCCGGATCTCCCGCTCACGCCGGACCACCATACCCAGCACGCAGGTCATGACCCGTCCCACACTAACCACGGTACGATCTGATTTCATGCAGGCAGAAATCGCATTTCCATATTTCAGCGTCAGCAGTCTGGAAAAATTGATCCCCATAAGATAATCTTCCTTTGCCCGCAGATATGCCGATTCCGCCAGATTGTCATAGGCACTCAGATCCTTCGCGGTACGGATCCCCTTTAAGATCTCCTCCTCCGTCTGAGAATCGATCCAGACCCGCAGACGTTTCTTTCCTTTTACTCCGGCCTCCTGTTCTACCAGACGATAAATATATTCTCCCTCCCGCCCGGAGTCGGTACAGACATAGATTGTTTCCACATCATTTCTGGTCAGCAGCCGCTTCACGATCCCGAACTGCTTTTTCACACCGGAGATCACTTCATACTTAAAGATATCGGGAATAAACGGCAGCGTTTCAAGGCTCCACCGCTTGTACTTACTGTCATAGACCTCCGGATAGCTCATGGTCACCAGATGACCGACGCACCAGGTTACAATCGCTTCTTCTGATTCCAGATAGCCGTCACCGCGTTTCCCGCCAAGCTTCAGCGCCTTGGCAAATTCCTGAGCCACACTGGGCTTCTCTGCTATGTAAAGTGCCTTTCCCATAAACCAGTCTTTCCTCCAATGGTCTTTATCATATCATAGACTTTTGCATTTCGCAAGCAAGTTTTTAGAACATATGTTTGCATTTTGTATGATTATGTGCTATACTGTTTTTATCCAACAGAACATGGAAAGGAGGCGTTTCATGAACACCAACCCGCTTATTTTTCATATTGATGTAAACTCTGCTTATTTAAGCTGGACTGCCGTTCATGAGCTGGAGCTCGGACGGACTGAGGATATCCGCCTGGTTCCCTCTGCCATCGGCGGAAACAGGGAGACCCGCCACGGAGTCATTCTCGCCAAGTCTCCATCCGCAAAGGCCTGCGGCATCCGTACCGGTGAACCTGTGGTCACTGCTCTGAAAAAGTGTCCTTCTCTCCAGCTCTTCCCGCCGGACTTTGAACTGTACGATAAAAATTCCAGAGCGTTTCTTTCCATTTTAAGGACCTACAGCCCCCATGTGGAACCCTTTTCCATTGATGAGGCGTTTATGGATATGAGCGGAACTGAACTACTTTACGGATCCTCCCTGAACGCCGCCAAACAGATCCGGGATCAGATCTTCTCGGAGCTTGGCTTTACCGTCAATATCGGTATTGCCGAGAACCGCCTTCTCGCCAAAATGGCCAGTGACTTTGAAAAGCCCGGAAAGATCCATACCCTGTTTCCCCCGGAGATCCGGACAAAGATGTGGCCTCTTCCGGTCACTGATCTGTTTATGGTGGGGCGGTCTGCCGCAGAAACGCTGCATGCGCTCGGAATCCATACCATCGGCGAGCTGGCCTCCTCCAACCCGGCCACCCTCCGTGCCCATCTGAAAAAACAGGGGGAAGTTCTCTGGAGGTATGCCAACGGACAGGATGACGGTCTCTTCGACCGGGACACCAAAGACCGGGAAATCGGAAATTCCACCACACTCCCCGATGATATTGACTCCTCCGATGCCGCAAAGAAAATCCTTCTGGCTCTCTGTGAAACCGTATGTACAAGGCTGCGCCATCAGAACCTGCGGGCAGCCTGCGTTTCCGTACAGATCACCGACTGTAATTTTGTCCGCCGCAGCCACCAGAAAGCGCTTCCGGTTCTTACCAATATCACCGGTGAACTTTACAGTGCCGTCTGCGCTTTATTTGATGAACTGTGGAACGGAACTCCCATTCGGCTCCTCGGTGTCCAGACCAGCAAAACAGCTTCGGAATCCTACCGTCAGTTCAGCCTGTTTGATTCCGGGAAAGCAGAAAAACTGGAAAAACTGGATTCCTGTGTCGATGAAATCCGAAAAAAATTCGGAGATGATTCCATCAAACGTGCCAGCTTTTTGAACGGTCAGACCCGTCACATGATCGGAAAACAAACAGGGACGAAAAAACATGATTGATTCCGTTCAGGAGGTTAAATATGCCCGCATGGTGCGCAGTGCGCTTTTTTCCAGCCGGCTTACCTGTGCCTGGGAAATAGCGATCTCTCTGGCCACCTCCATCTGGGTTCTTCCCTCATAAAACCGAAGATGAATGATATGACGCTCCCGTTCGGGAAGCCGTTTTAGAGCTTCTCCCAGCGAAATATCCTCCACCCACTTTTCCTCCCGGTTTTTCTTGTCACTGATCTGATCCATCACATAAAGGGTATCTCCTCCATCGGTATAAATGGGTTCATAAAGGCTTACCGGACTTTGTATGGCATCCAGCGCATATACAATCTCCTCCCTGCTCATACCCACTTCCTCCGCGATCTCCATAATGGTCGGCTCCTTTTCATTTTTCCGCAGAAGAAGCTCCCTGGCATAGATCGCCTTATAAGCTGTATCCCGCAGGGAACGGCTAACCCGAAGCGGACTTCCTGAATCCCGCAGATAGCGGCGGATCTCCCCGATGATCATAGGAACCGCATAGGTGGAAAACTTCACCATCATATCCGGATTGAAATTATCGATGGCCTTCATAAGCCCGATGCACCCGATCTGAAACAAATCGTCAATATTTTCCTGATTCCCGGAAAACCGCTGGATCACACTGAGCACCAGTCGAAGATTTCCTTTGATATAGCGTTCTCTTGCCTCCGGATCTCCCTCCCGGATTTTCTGAAACAGTACCGTCTTTTCCTCCTCCTTCAGGAGTGGAAGCTTTGAAGTATTTACTCCGCAGATCTCCACCTTGTAAACAGCCATACCCGTACCTCCGCGTCATCATTCTGTCGGTTTCATACGCCGGTTTCCGATTTCGGCCAGGTTCCAGGCCTGGTGGAAACCAATCGTTCCCAAACCGTTGTATCTTATTTGAATCATGCACGTTTTTTTCGGGATTTATGCAGTTGGAGGAATTTTCCTGTCTGATGGCGCAGACATAAAAAGAACAGCCAAAAGGATTTCTTTTTATCCTTTCAGCTGCTCTTCTGTTTTTCTTGTTTTCCGAATAATGATCCGAGCTTACCGCGACATATTGACTACCTTATCGTCAAGTGCCTCCATTCGCTCATCACTGATTACATACACATTATTTTCTTTGTCATAATCCAGAACCACATCTACATTGATTTTGCTTCCCCTGGTCATAGCAGAAGCCTTTCCTTCCAGCGCCGAGATCACTGCCTCGCCATAGGCTTCCTCGTATTCCTGCTCACTCAGATCATCCAGTTCTCCGTTTTTTGCCCGGTTATTAAAATCATCTACCGCCGACTGAAAATCCGTCTGCAGGGTTCCGAAAAAGAGAACCGGTTCGATCTCCATGGTAACGGTATACGTATCACCATCCCGAAGCACATCTACCGCCTGATAGCTTGCCTGCCCGTAAACAGTCTTCGCCATAGTAGAAATCCGTTCCGTCAGACCGGCACTGATCATATCCATCTTGATGGAAAGCGCATCGCCGATTTCCTGAGTAAAATCCTGAATATTTAACTCATAGATCTTCTGGGCTTCTTCTTCTGTCGCTCCGGTGACCTCCATATATTTATCGTAGGATCCAAGATAATTCGCGTCCATGATACCGGTCACATATTCTTTATAGGCTTCCTTTCCGCTGGAAGATCCGCCGCTTCCGGAGCCACAGGCTGCAAGTCCCACAATCATTCCGGCAGCCAGTACCACTGCTGCCGCCCGTTTCAGTATCGCAGGTGTTTTCATCGTAAACTGTTCCTCCTGATCTTTTCTCTTTGATTCGCAAAATTTATCCCATATTATAGCACAACTATTGAAATTGTACAATTTCTTTTTTTAACTGATGAATGATCTTCTTTTCCAGCCTGGAAATATAGGATTGAGAAATCCCCATGAGATCTGCTACCTCCTTCTGCGTCATCTCATTTCCATCGGTTCGTCCCAGCCC
>CAKRJM010000083.1 GCA_934351765.1 uncultured Lachnospiraceae bacterium
ACTGTGCAGTCAATGTGATCGACTGAAAAACGAAAAAATAAGAAAATGTATGGAATTTTGAAAAGAAGATGGGTTTTCCCATCTTCTTTTCCCGTATCACGAAAGATTTTTATACAGGATAGTTCTGCACAGTTCATGGTTTGCAGCGTCCGCATGGCGTGTAATTTTCCAGGATCAGAGCCTCTCTGGTACCATAGTAATCCATCCGGTTTTCCGGACTGATATCAGAGGCACTGGGGCAGGACGGCAGATGGAACTTTCTGGTGTTGGTGTTCACAACGTAAGCGGCTTCTGCGCCGACTGTCTCAGAAATGCCGGCATTTACCTGCCTGTTTTCAGAAGAACTGTCTGCTGTCGGAAGCATTGCAGCGGTCTGGCTTTCGGAAGCCTGGCCGGAATCTCCGGTTTCGCTGGCTTCGCCGGTAGCGTAGTTGATAGAAACACCGGGCTGTACATTGTAGCAGAACACATAAAACAGGATTCCCTCCCCGTCATCCTCCATGGATTTTGCTTCCATGATCACGCCGTCACAGACCAGGTTTTCACCGGTGAAAACGGGCGTGACGCGGTACAGTACATGATTTCCGGTTTCTTTGATGTAATCGGCAGTCATGTTTTCAAAGGGAAGCATACCATCTACGTTGAGATAGCGAGTCCCTGTAACCAGATTTTTTTCGTTGGCATTTTCACCGGAAAGCTGGAAGCCGATGAGATGGCAGCGGTTATATAAAGAACCGCCGTCCACAAAATCGTAACGGATGCTGTGCCAGCCAGATGGCGTTACCTGGCTGATATCGCCTCGCTTTTCCGTTGGCATGAGCTCCTTTCCCAGGCAGGCAAAGGCGGTGCCGCAGCGGCCCAGGCGGTCAAGCGCGTGATAGGCTTCAAAGGCGGTCGTTGTTTCCTCAGACGGAGTGAAGGTGGGAACATTATCTGCTAAAACGGTGTACGGTTCGCCGGAGTACGCCGGAATGACCAGATCGCCGTAGCGGAGCTCCCCGCCAGAAGTATCCGCTGCTGACAGGGAAGCAGTCTGTACACTGGAATAAGAAACAGCTCCGCAGCCCGTCAATACCGTGGATACGGACAAAAAGAGAGCCAGCAGATATGCCGGCAGTCGGGAAAATCTGGGATTTATATTCATTTTTTGTAAACCTCTTCTGTGATCCTTTCGTGGGAAAAGCCGGGAAACTCCGTTACTGCCGTCAGTCGCCATCCATGTCCGGCGAGCGGGATCCGAAAGGTCAGATCGGATGGATAATGGCGGTTCCACCGATATAGGATCAGGGCCTCCGCCTGTGATTCCAGCGGGAGAACATCGTCTGTTTCCACAAAGCAGAAGTCTCCGTCTCCTGCCTGTGACAGATAGGAGTCATCCGCATGAAAACGAACAGGTAAGGCAGTAGAAGCTGTACCGGAAGAAGCCGTAGCTGCAGAATCGGAGGCCTCCATAGTGAAATCCGTACCAGCCTGATCTTTTTCAAACTGCTTCATGGAATAGGAACTCAGAAACAGGTCTTTTCCGGCGCAGACAGTCCGAAGACGGTCCCGCAGTGCCCGGTCCATGCTCTGGCGGCGGTGGTTGAATGCCATACCGAGAGCGTCATCCACACATACAAGTAAGATCATAAAGGGCTCCCTTCCGTGCCTAACCGGGAATCGCCATATCCGGCCAGGTTAAGATCAGTTCGGACAGTTCCGTATCATAATCGCCGAGAATGTCCTCGCTTCGTCCCGCACATTTGACATTGGTATCAACCCCCCGGACTCCCTCATCCTCAAACTCCCAGATGTGATAGCGCAGTCCGCGGAACTGGAAATCCAGGCTTCCGCAGCCATCCTCCTCCGTATATTGAAACTGAATTTTTTTTACAGTCAGCGCGTGCTGAATCTTTGAAAGCCGCATGATGCTATTCCTCCTGTCACAGGGCAGAACGCCCCGGAATTCTTCCTAGATAATAACATAAACAGGAGGGGAAAGCAATGACAGGGGCCGTTCCGGTCTGTGAAAATACTTCATCCAGAAAACTATTGAACATTCTATTTGAAGCGGTTAGAATAGGAAAGTATTTGATTTGTCTGTTAGATATATGGAAACGGCAGGACGGAGAAGAGGAAAATGGCCCTGTCGGAAACCGATGATTGGATTTGAGACAGTAAGGAGAATTTGTATGACAGAGAAAGAAGGAAAGGAACGGGCCAATGATTTTACCCAGGGAAGCATTGTCGGAAAAATGCTGAGATTCATGATTCCGATCCTGGGCGCCTTGGTTCTCCAGGCCATGTACGGAGCGGTGGATATCCTGGTAGTAGGCTGGTTTGGCACTACGGCAGGAATCTCCGGCGTTTCGACAGGAAGCAACATCATCAATCTGGTTGTCTTTGTGGTGACGGGACTTTCGATGGGAGTGACGGTGCTGATCGGTCGGTATATCGGAGAAAAGAAAGAAAATCGGATCGGAAAAGTCATTGGCGGGGCGGTCTGCTTTTTTGCGGTACTGTCAGTGGTGATCGCGGTCTGCATGCTGGTATTTGCAAAACCGTTGGCAAGACTCATGCAGGCACCGGAAGAGGCACTGGATCTGACCGTGTCCTATGTGCGGATCTGTGGAGGCGGCGTGTTCTTCATTGTGGCATATAATGTGATCAGCAGTATCTTCCGCGGGATGGGAAATTCCAGACTTCCGCTGATCTTCGTGGCCATAGCCTGTGCGGTGAATATTGTCGGTGATCTGTTCTTTGTTGCGGTCCTCAACATGAATGTGGCCGGCGCGGCGCTGGCGACCGTCATGGCGCAGGCGGTCAGCGTGATTCTGTCCCTGGTGATCATCCGAAAGGAAAAGCTGCCGTTTACCATGAAACGCTCCGATGTGCAGTTTAATCCGGAGATCGGGAACTTTGTCCGCGTAGGCATTCCTATCGCCTTTCAGGAGCTGCTGACCCAGATTTCGTTTCTGGCACTCTGCGCGTTTATCACTCGTCTGGGGCTGGAGGCTTCCTCCGGCTACGGCGTGGCCAATAAAATCGTAAGCTTTATCATGCTTGTCCCCAGTGCCCTCATGCAGTCCATGTCTTCCTTTGTGGCTCAGAACGTGGGTGCGGGAAAAGAAAGACGGGCGGTCCGCACTATGGTCACCGGCATGGTGATCGGCGCATCGGTCGGTGTGATGATCACACTGATCGCATATTTTCGGGGAGATCTGCTTTCCCGGATTTTTGCATCGGACGCCGGTGTGGTAGAGCGGTCGGCCCAGTATCTGAAGGGCTTCAGTGTGGAAGCCATTGTAACCTGTATCCTGTTCAGCTTCATCGGCTACTATAACGGGCACGGACAGACTCTGTTTGTCATGATACAGGGAATTGCCCAGACCTTTTTAGTCCGGCTCCCTGTGTCCTGGTATATGAGTATCCAGCCGGAGGCGAGCCTGACGGCCATCGGACTTGCAGCACCTGCTGCGACCGTGTTTGGCATCCTGCTCAATCTGGTATTCTTTCTGTACTGCCGGAGGAGATTTCGGAAAGCAGAAAGGCAAGAGGTTCAGTCACAGCTGAAGACAGATAAAAAATGCAGATAAAAATGCAGATAAAAATGCATTGTCGTTTCACAGATAAAAAATTTCACTGCCGGGGTTGACATTCCCCGGCAGACTGATTATAATCAAGGAAAACCAGACAGCGAAACCTATGACGGAGAGAAGTAGCCGGTACAGCGAACTTTCAGCGAGTCCCCAGCGGTGGGAGGGGGACAGGGAGCGGCAGGTGAATGGACTTCGGAGGGCGGACCGAACGGAAGCGGAGGCGGAATGCAGAGCCGGGAGCTTTTCAGTAGGGACCGACGGGTACCCACCCGTTATCCATCGGGACACGTATAGATGGTACGTGAAAAGCGAGAGGACGTTTAACGTCAATTTGGGTGGTATCGCAGAAGCAGCAGCTTTTGTCCCAGTGTGGGACAGAGGCTTTTTTTATTTCACAGGGAAGTGCCTCTTATGAAATAAAAATATTTCACAGGGAAGTGCCTCCTGTGAAACAAAATCCCTGCTTCTTTCATTTTCCGGTTCCGGCAAAACCGGGAATCCATCTGCCGCCACGACTTGAAGATCCGGGAAACCCGGGCGGGAAGATCCCCGCAGCAAAAAGATGGAGGAAACGAATATGAAAAGAATGAGCCTTGTAAAACGAGCAGCAGCAGTGGTACTGAGCGCAGCGATGGCATTGTCCATGGCAGCCTGCGGAAAGAGTGAGACAAAGGAAACCACAAAAGCAGCGGAAACGACGAAAGCAGCCGAGACCACGGAAGCAAAGACTGAAGCCGGAACAGAAAAGGCTGATGGAAGCAAGGACACCTACAAGGTAGCCATTGTAAAACAGATGGATCATGCGTCTCTGGATGAGATCGCCAACGCCATAGGAGCGGAGCTGGATGAGATCGCCAAGAAAGACGGAATCACCATTGAATATGAAATTTACTCCGGACAGGGAGAACAGACGACCTTAAAGCAGATCGGCGATCAGGCCATCAGCGATGATGTGGATGCGATCATTCCCGTTGCAACCCTGGCGGCACAGGTTATGACCTCCTGTGCAGAGGAGACAAAGACACCGGTTGTTTATGCGGCAATCTCTGATCCTGAGGCTGCAGAGCTTACCGGAATCGATTATGTGACCGGAACCAGCGATGCGCTGAACACCGAGTTTATTCTGGATATGATGCTGGCTCAGAATCCCGATGTGAAGAAGGTGGGGCTGTTGTATTCCCTGTCGGAAGCAAACTCCGCAAAGCCCATCGAGGAAGCAAAGGCATATCTGGATGCCAAGGGAATTTCTTACACCGAGGCAACCGGCAACACCAACGATGAAGTGATCGCTGCCGCAAGTGTTCTGGTATCCGATCAGGTGGATGCGATCTTTACCCCTACCGATAACGTGGTAATGTCCGCAGAGCTTGCGCTTGCCGATACCTTTATTGATGCAAAGATCCCTCATTATACCGGAGCGGATTCCTTTGTAAGAAACGGTGCATTCGCAACCTGCGGAGTCAACTACACAGATCTTGGAACAAAGACAGCAGATCTTGCTTATGAAGCCATCACAAAGGGAATGGCAGACATGGAAGATTTTTATAAGATGGACGGAGGCATTATCACCGTCAATACTGAAACAGCGGCCGGTCTCGGAATCGACTACTCCGTATTTGACAGCATGGGACAGGTCGTAGAAGTAACTACAAGCGAAGATTAAGATGATCAGAAGGGAGCTCTTATGCTTTTTATCGCACAGACAGCCCTGGAGCTGGGGTTCATGTATGCCCTGATACCCATGGCGCTGTTTCTAAGCTATCGGGTACTGGATATTGCCGATCTGACCACGGACGGCGCGTTTGTTTTGGGAATGGCAGTGTCTGTTTCCATGGCGGCAAAGGGTCATCCCTTCCTGGGAATTCCTGCAGCCATGCTGGCAGGCGCCTGCGCCGGGTTTGTTACGGCATTTCTGCAGACGAGGCTGGGAGTACCTTCCATTCTTGCCGGAATCGTGACCAATACCGGATTATACACCATCAACCTGATGGCTATGGGCTGGAGCTCCAATGTAAATCTGTTAAAGCAGAGTACGGTGTTTACGATTTTTAAAACGACCGGTATCGGTGGAAGCTGGTATGAATTTATTCTGGCAGCGGTGATCGTTATCCTTATGGGCCTGCTTCTTATCTGGTTTCTGGGAACCCGGATCGGCTTATCGATCCGGGCGACCGGCGATAATCGTGACATGGTGCGTGCGTCCTCGGTGAATCCGGTCTTTACCATAACCATCGGTCTCTGCATCGCCAATGCGCTGACCGCGTTGTCCGGAGCGATTGTCGGACAGATGCAGAAGGCGGCAGATATCAATGGCGGAACCGGAATCGTGGTGGTAGGGCTTGCCTGCCTCATCATCGGAGAGACCATTGTAGGACGCGGCTCGGTGCGGCGCGGGATCATTTCTGTATTTGTGGGCAGTGTGGTGTATCGTTTTATTTATGCGATCGTACTGAAAACCAAGATCGTTCCTATTGAGTGTCTCAAGCTGGTAACGGCGATCATCGTTGGTCTTGCCATTGCCATGCCGACCTTAAAAAGCTATGCCGCGCTTCAGAAGCGGAAGATGAGTGCAAGACGGAGAGGAGGAAAAGGCAATGCTTAAGATCGAAGGCATTTCGAAAACCTTTAATCCTGGGACCGTCAATGAAAAGAAAGCGTTGAGCGGACTGTCGCTCCATCTGTCACCGGGCGATTTTGTGACCATCATCGGCTCCAACGGTGCAGGGAAATCTACCTTATTTAATGCAGTCGCAGGAAGCTTTTATGTGGATGAGGGTTCCATTACCCTGGCAGGGAAGGACATTACGTTTGTCCAGGAATACAAACGGAGCCGCGTTATTGGAAGGCTGTTTCAGGATCCCTTACGGGGAACAGCCCCTCATATGACGATCGAGGAGAATCTCTCACTGGCGTTTTTAAGAACCTCCAAGGGAGCCGCGCCATTCAGCCGGATCTCCAAAAAGGACAAGGCACTGTTCCGGGAACGGTTAAGCCTGCTGGACATGGGACTGGAAGACCGCATGAGCCAGCCGGTGGGATTACTGTCCGGCGGACAGCGCCAGGCCTTGACCCTCCTTATGTCGACCATTGTGCCGCCGGAGCTGTTGCTTCTGGATGAGCATACTGCGGCACTGGACCCGGCCACAGCAGAAAAGATCCTGAAATTGACAGCACAGATCGTTGCCGATAACAAGATTACCTGTATGATGGTGACTCACAACATGCATCAGGCATTGGAGCTGGGAAACCGGACGCTCATGATGGCAGATGGAGACATCGTGCTTGATGTGGCAGGTGAAAAACGGAAAGGCATGACTGTGGAGGATCTGCTGGAACAGTTTAAGCTGGGAACCGGAAAAGCACTGGATAATGACAGGATTTTGTTATCCTAGGGATGTATGGAAAAAAGCCGTTCATCCATGTCCGTCAGAAGGCATATATAGAAGCCACTTTGTCGGACACGGACGGACGGCTGACTTTTTTTACCAAAATTTTTATAAAAAACATAAAAAATTTATGAAAATAGTTACTTTTCTTTTTGGAAAATAAGGGTTATAATTTCCTCTGTTAAAAAGGAAGACAGGAAAGAAAGACAGAAAAGAGGAAAAGCTATGGAAGCGTTGTTTAGTTTAAGCATTGCGTTAATTGCGGGACTGATAATGTCACGTGTGGCAAAGGTTATGCAGCTACCGGCGGTTACGGCCTATCTGGTAGCCGGAATTCTGGTTGGCCCTTATGTGCTGGGACAGATCGGTGTTCATGGTCTCGGCTTTATCAGCACGGACAATGTAAAGCAGTATGATATATTCAGTAATGTAGCACTTGGTTTCATTGCATTTGATATCGGAAATGAGTTCCGTCTGAAGCAGTTAAAGCAGATTGGCAAGCAGGCAACGGTTGTGGCCTTCACTCAGGCTCTGTCTGCAACGGTGCTTGTGGATGTCATAATGATCGGGCTTCATTTTGCTATGCCTAATGTGGTAACGATGCCCATGGCATTGATTCTTGGTGCAATTGCAACAGCAACAGCTCCTGCGGCAACCCTGATGGTAGTCCGTCAGTATAAGGCGGACGGTCCGCTTACCAGAATCCTTCTGCCGATCGTAGCACTGGATGATGCAATCGGACTTGTGGTATTTGCTATTTCCTCCGGTGTGGCAAGGGCATTTATCAGCGGCAGTCTCGATATCACCTCGATCCTGGTAGAGCCGCTGATTGAAGTGATCCTGTCGCTTCTTCTGGGATCCATTATGGGATGGCTTCTTACGATTGCAGAAAAATATTTCGAGTCGAACAGCAAACGTCTTTCCGTTGTGATCACCTTTGTACTTCTGACGGTTGCGCTTGCCATGGTAGAGTTTGATGTAGGAGGAATCCATATCGGCTTCTCTTCTCTTCTTGTCTGCATGATGCTGGGTACCATTTTCTGTAATATCTGTCATTTCTCTGAGGATATGATGGCGCGGGCAGACAAGTGGACAGCTCCGTTGTTCATTTTATTCTTTGTACTGAGCGGTGCAGAGCTGGAGCTGAGTGTGTTCCAGAATCTTGCAATTGTCGGAATTGGTGTAATTTATATCATTGCCCGGTCAATTGGAAAATGGACCGGTGCTTACTTTGGATCCAAGCTGATGAAGTGTGGTGAAATGATTCACAAGTATCTGGGAATTACGCTGCTTCCGCAGGCAGGTGTTGCCCTTGGTATGTCCATGACTGTAACACAGACGATGGGGGAGCATGGCCGGATTATCCGTAATATCACGCTGTTCTCGGTTCTGATTTATGAACTGGTTGGACCGACCCTTACCAAGATCGCATTGACAAAGGCCGGAGAGATCTCGCCGAAGCCTGCGATCGTCAAGACACCGAACAAGAAATAATATGGAAGAAATCCTGGAGCCGAGAAATCGGATCCAGAAGAGCAGACGAAAGAGTAGCAGTCAAAAGTCTCCCTGGTCACATAGTACCGGGGAGGCTTTTTGTATGATTGAAAGTCCTGTGATATAAAAGGTTACATGACCGAACTGGTTATAGCTGACAGAAAAAACCGTTATAGCTCAGGGCTGTCAAGGGGAGTTTACAAAGTAAAATCCTTGATATATAATAAAAACAATGTGGTAACGATTCAGCAAAATGAATCAGAACTGGATTGTTATGGAGTTATGAGAAAATGGCCGGAAAGGCAGATGGGAGAATATCAAAATGGAGAAAAAAAATATTGACTGGGCGAACCTTGGGTTTGGCTATGTGGAGACAGATAAGAGATTTGTTTCCTATTATAAGAATGGAGCCTGGGATGAGGGAGCTCTGATTTCCGATCCCATGGTAACTATGAGCGAGTGTGCCTGCGTGCTTCAGTATGCACAGACCTGCTTTGAGGGGATGAAGGCCTACACGACAGAGAAGGGACAGACCGTTGTATTCCGTCCTGACCTGAATGCAGACCGTATGGCAGACAGTGCCGCACGTCTGGAGAT
>CAKRJM010000084.1 GCA_934351765.1 uncultured Lachnospiraceae bacterium
CGATGGCGCGGTAGTTTCCGTTATTGACCGCCTCGGTCAATCCAATTTCCCGGATAGTCACGGAACCTCCCCAGGACACGGAGCTTCCCTCTTCGATGAGACTTAACGCCAATTCCTTCGCCTCCGCGCCTGTGGCACAGTAATATGCCTCAAATCCCCTGGCTTCCAGGGCTTTCTTTACGGATTCTCCTCGTTTCTCTGCAAACTGTTCTCTTGTCGTCATAATCCTTCCTCCCTTTTCCTGGCTGAATCCATTCTATGACAGATAAACCTCCGATCGGACTTATTTCAAAAATCCGATAAAATGGAATGTTTGTTACTTATTATAACAGACCGGATCTGTAGGTTCCATAGGATTTTATATAAAAGGACTAACCTTTCCCCGACAGAAGCCACTGTCCCTGATAAATGCCCTGCTCTTTCATATCATGCAATAAGGTATTCAGCACCCGTTTTTTATCGGTGCTCCATAAGGGTGCGATCAGAAGCCGCTTCGGTCCGTCGCCGGTGATCCGGTGGACGACTGTTTCCGGGCGGAGAGCCGCCAGCGCAGAAAACAAAAGATCCTCATATTCCGGGAAGTTCAGGGCGTGGACACCGTCCGCCTCGTATAGCTTCGCCAGGCGGGTTCCTTTTAAAATATGGAGAAGCTGGAGCTTGACCCCGTCGATCTCCTGCTCATTCAGGTAACGGATCGTGTTTAACACCTCTTCCTGTCCTTCACCGGGAAGCCCCAGGATCACATGGGCAATGACCGGGATCTTCCGATGCTTCAGCGCGGCCCGCGCTTCCGTAAAGCAGGAAGTATGATAGCCACGGCCGAAAAAATCGGCGGTCCGGTCGTCAGCGGTCTGTAACCCAAGCTCGATCCAGACCGGCTTTTTCTGATTAAGCCGGTCTAACAGCGCCAGAACCTCCGGCGGCAGACAGTCCGGACGGGTAGCTATGGAAAGTGCTTCGATCCCGTCTGTATCTATGGCTTCGGTAAAGATCTTCTCCAGATATTCCACCGGCGCATAGGTGTTCGTAAACGCCTGAAAATAGGCGATGAAGCCGTAGGGCTTTGTTTTGGGAAGCTTCCGGCTGATCCGGTCCTTTGCGAGAGACAGCTGTTCGGAAATGGAAAGTCTCCGGTCCTCGGCAAAATCTCCGGAACCGCCTGCACTGCAGAACATGCAGCCGCCGGTTCCCACGGTTCCGTCCCGGTTGGGACAGCTCATTCCGCCATCCACCGAAAGCCGGTATAATTTTTTTCCAAATGTCCGCTGAACCTCCCAGTCCAGGGAATGATATGGCTTATCGTCCCAAAGCCTGCACATCGTACTCATAATGACAGCAGAAGCGTTTTTAATTCTTCCACGGTTTCTGCGATGTTATCGGCGCCGGCCTCTTTCAGTTCTTCTCTTCCGCCGAAGCCGTAGCAGACACCGATGGACGGAATATGATTTTCCTTTGCGCCTGAAATATCATGCTTCCGGTCTCCCACCATGACAACCCTGCCGTTTGTCTCTTCTTCTCCAAACTGCCGGAGCGCTTCTGTGATGACCTCGCCCTTTTTCACACGGGTCCCGTCCAGTTCACTTCCTATGATGCGTTCAAAATAGCCATCCAGATGAAAATGCTCCAGGATCGGAACAGCGAAAACACCGGGCTTTGAGGTGGCAACTCCGAGATGCTTTCCGGCGGCTTTTAATTCCGTTAACAGCTCGGGGATTCCTTCATAAACCTCATTTTCAAACATGCCGACAGTTCCGAACCGCTCCCGGTATTTGGCGACGGCTAACAGCCCCTGCTCCTTTGTAAAACCGCAGGTTTCCATATACATATCAAGGAGCGGCGGCCCGATAAACGGCGTCAGCTCATCCAGCGGTGGCGCCGGATAACCGAGTGCCTCCATGCCGTAACGGACGCAGCGCGTAATTCCCTCCTTTGGATTTGTCAGTGTTCCATCCAGGTCAAATAATACAAAATCAATCATGCTCTTACTCCTCAAAAATACCCTCCCGCCTGAGATTCCAATGGGACGGAAGGGTCTTTGATGTTAATTCATAGATGCTTTGATGGCCTTTGCCAGTGCCTCCACCTGTACAAGCTGGGTTTCCTTCAGGGAGGATTTCACCGTCAGTCCCTCTTCCAGAATGGTCATATTCTTCATGGAAGCAAAGACCTCCCTCATCTGCTTGCCGGCTGTGGCTGCCCAGGTACCGTTTTCGATGACTGCAACGGTACGGTTCTGGAGATTATGAGCCTTCAGCTCAGAAAGCAGGGTCTCCATGGGAGTAAATACACCGCCATTGTAGGTCGGAGCCGCAAACACCAGATGACTGCAGCGGAAGGCTTCCGCCAGAACATAGGAAGGATCGGTCACGGACACATCGTACATGGCAATATTCTTCACACCGAGATCCGCCAGCTTTCCGGCCAGAACCTCTGCCGCATTCTGGGTATTGCCGTAGATGGTTCCATAGGCGATCAGAACGGCCTGCTCTTCCGGCTCATACCTGCTCCAGGTGTCATATTTTCCGATGAACCAGCCCAGATTTTCTCTCCATACGGGACCGTGGAGCGGACAGATCCTCTTAATATCCAGTCCGGCAGCCTTCTTTAACACAGCCTGTACCTGAGGACCGTATTTGCCAACGATGTTGGTTAAGTACCGTCTGGCATCGGGGAGCCATTCCGTCTCGAAATTCACTTCATCGGCATAGAGATTTCCGTTCAGTGCACCGAAGGTTCCGAAGGCATCCGCAGAGAACAGCGTTCCATCGGTGGTGTCGAAGGTTACCATGGCCTCCGGCCAGTGCACCATGGGCGCCATAACAAAGGCAAGGGTATGGTTTCCGGTGTTCAGGGTATCCATTTCCTTCACCAGAACAGTTCTGGAATCCACGTCAAAGGTGAAGAACTGCTTTAACATGGTAACGGTCTTGGCATTGCATACCAGCTTCACATCGGGATAGCGGAGCACCACATCACCAATCGATGCGCAGTGATCCGGTTCCATATGGTTGATTACCAGGTAATCCAGAGAACGTCCGCCCAGGACATGCTCCAGATTCTCGAAAAACAGTCCGCTGATGGATGCGTCTACCGTATCGAGAAGCACTGTCTTTTCATCCATCAGGACATAGGCATTATAGGAAACGCCGCGGGGAATCGGATACACATTCTCAAACAGCGCCAGCCGGCGGTCGCTTCCGCCGACCCAGTAAAGATCTTCCGTGATAGCTTTTACGTTATACATGATTGTCTCCTCCTGTCAGTTTTTCCAGGGAATACTGGGATGTTCGATCCCCTTATCCCTAAGCATCAGATCGGCAACTGCGTCCGATGCCTTCTTTTGTTCAAATAGAATCTTATTGATTTCTTTTGTGATGGGCATGGATACCTCATATTTATCGGCAAGCTTTGCGGCAGCCTTGGCACTGTAAACGCCCTCTACAACCATGTTTACCTCCCGCATAGCCTCTTCCATGGTCTTGCCCTGTCCCATGAGGATTCCGGCGCGGCGGTTCCGGCTGTGCATGCTGGCACAGGTTACAATGAGATCCCCCACACCGCTCAGGCCATACATGGTTTCCATGTGGGCCCCCATTTTTAATGCCAGTCTTGTCATCTCTGCCATGCCTCTGGTGATCAGCGCTGCCTTGGTATTGTCGCCGTAACCGAGGCCGTCTGCCACACCGGCCGCGAGGGCAATGACATTCTTTAAGGAGCCGCCCAGTTCGATCCCCATGATATCCGGGCTGGTATAGACACGGAATACCGGGCACATGAACACAGTCTGGATAAACTCTGCGGTCTTCTGTGTCCTGGCACCGGCCACACAGGTTGTCGGAAGTCCGCGGCTTACCTCCTCCGCATGGCTGGGACCGGAAAGAACAGCCACATCTGCCTGGGGGATTTCCTCCTCGATCTGCTCGCTCAGGGTCATTAAGGTGCTTTCCTCAATGCCCTTTGCCACGTTAACGATGATCTGGTTTTCTGCCACATAGGGCTTCATCTTCCGGGCGGTCTCTCTTGTGTAGACCGACGGAACTGCCAGAACAACGAGCTCCGCACCGCGGATACAATCCAGATCTCCGGTGATTTCAATGGAATCCGGAATTATGATGCCGGGAAGATTTTTATGAAGCCTGGTTTCCTGCAGTGCCTTCCGGTCTTCCGAAAGAGCCGACCAGACCGTTACCTGCTGCCCCTTTTTATCCAACAGGAGCGCCAGCGCCATGCCCCAAGTGCCCGCTCCGATCACTGTTACCTTTGTCATGCTGTCTCCTCTTTTATGATTTCTTTGATCCGAACTTGTTCTCTGTTCCGTTTAACAGCCGCCTGATATTGGCCCGGTGGCGCCAGTATGCCAGCGCTGCGAAGGCGATCACGACAAAATAGGATTCCGTCAGGAATGCTCCGTGAAGAGGCAGCAGTCCGGCAGCTCCCAGTCCGATCCACATACCAAGAAAGATCGTAACAACTAAAAGCGATCCGATGGACACGATCCTGGTTAAGCCCACACTGATAATAAAAGCCGCCAGGCAGACCAGAGTGATCCGCCAGTCCATGGTGATGATCACGCCGGAGGTGGCTGCAATACCCTTTCCGCCTTTAAACTTCAGATAAAAGGGAAAGTTGTGACCAAGGACCACACCAAAGCCTCCATATAACATCAAAAGAGGTGCCATATCCGGATTTCGATGTCCGTAAATACCCTTGATCAGCAGGCAGAGGATAATGGCCTTCAGAAAATCACCGATAAACACGATGACTCCTGCTTTCTTTCCAAGCACCCGAAGGGCATTGGTGGTTCCGGAATTTCCGCTCCCGTACTGGCGGATATCCTTGTGTACGATCTTTCCGTAAAGATAACCGGTCTGGAACAGGCCGAACACATAGCCGGCTGCCAGACAAATCAGACGTTCCATATTATTCTTTATCCTTTCTCTCCCGTGTAATGAACTTTAAGGAAGTTCCCTTGAAGCCGAACGCTTCGCGGATCTTATTTTCCAGATATCTGGTGTAGGAAAAGTGCATCAGCTCCTTGTCATTGACAAACAGCACGAAGGTCGGCGGCTTTACGGCCACCTGGGTCATGTAAAAGATCTTTAACCGGTGTCCTTTATCCGACGGCGGCTGCTGCATGGCAACTGCTTCCATCAGGATCTCGTTGAGCACGCCGGTGGCAATCCGCATATTCTGATTCTCGATGACCGCATCGATGTGGTCGAAGAGCTTCGGAAGCCGCTGTCCCGAAAGGGCAGAGATATAAAGAATATCGGCATAAGGCATGAACGACAGGATCTCGCGGATCTTGGAAGAAAACTTGTTGACCGTATTGGTATTCTTCTCAATGGCATCCCACTTGTTGACCGCGATGATGATGCCCTTGCCCCGCTCATGGGCGATTCCTGCGATCTTGGCATCCTGCTCGGTCACTCCCTCGGTAGCATCGATGACAAGAACCACCACATCGGCACGCTCCACGGCGGTGACCGTACGGATAATGCTGAACCGCTCCAGCTCCTCCTTGATCTTGTTTTTCCGGCGCAGCCCTGCGGTATCGATAAACACGTATTCTCTGCCGTTTCGTTTTATGGTTGTATCAATCGCATCTCTTGTCGTTCCGGCAATGTTGGAAACGATGACGCGGTTCTCGCCGAGAAGCCGGTTGATGATGGACGATTTTCCGACATTGGGTTTTCCGACAATGGCGATCCGGGGACGGTCATCCTCCTCGTCCTCTCCGCTTCCTTCGGGGAAATGCTTGACCACCTCATCCAAAAGATCGCCGATCCCCAGTCTGGAGGCCGCAGAAACGGGAACGGGATCACCGATTCCCAGATTATAAAATTCATAGACATCCGGCATATATTTGGCGAAGCTGTCCACCTTGTTAACGGTTAAGATCACCGGCTTTCCGGAGCGTCGGAGCATATCAGCCACCTTGGAATCGGAATCCACCAGTCCCTGGCGGACATCGGTGATGAAAATGATCACATCAGCAGTCTGGATCGCAATTTCTGCCTGCTCCCGCATCTGGGAAAGAATAATATCCTTTGCATCCGGTTCGATTCCGCCGGTATCGATCAGGGTGAATTTTTTATCCAGCCAGGTACAGTCTGCATAGATCCGGTCTCTGGTGACACCGGGGGTGTCCTTGACAATGGAGATCCGGTCTCCCGCCAGCACATTAAATAACGTTGATTTTCCTACGTTGGGGCGGCCCACAATGGCCACGATCGGTTTACTCATTAAGATTCTCCTTTATTTCATAAGGGCGGAAGCGTTCTGCCACATCGGGGCTGTCCATGCCCATGAGTGCAGACACGAACGCCTGTCCGCTTGATGTTACCATATAGATTCTGGTCTGTAAAGCGGCCTGTACCTCCTCCAGGGTTATATCATCCAGGAATACGGTCTCACCGCTTCTTAACATATTTTCCGGAAGAAGCAGGGCTTCTCCCAATTTCTTTCCGGACAGAGCATGGATCAGATCCGTTCCGGTGATCAGTCCCGATACGGTGATCAGAGGTCCGAAATACCGGTTTTCGATGGGAAACACCTGCACCGTAAGCCCCGGACAGGCCTTCATAACCTGAGAAGCCAGCGCTTTGATAACGGGCGCTGCCAGCTTTCCGGTGGCAATGGAAACGATCCGTTTTTTTTCGTTTTCCGTCCATGAACGGAGCATCGTTCTGTCTGAAAGTGCTTCCTGCACCTCCAGCTCCAGAAGCCGCATCATGCCAACGCCGTTTTCCAGCTGGAGATATCCGTCATAACGCGCTTCTTCCGGAAGCTCCCGCCCGGTCATGAGATAGAATTCGTCACTGGCATGGATAAAGTGGGTTCCGAAAGTCTCATAAAAATGGCGCTGCCAGCGCTCGATCCGGTCAATGGTATCCTCCATGTCTTCCTTTGTCAGCGGCTTCAGGGGATACAGGCCGTCCCGGAATTTCGTGAGTCCCACAGGCACCACCGAAACACTCTGCATATAAGGCAGAAACTGCTCCAGCTCCCTGATGGTATACTCCAGCTCCTCCCGGTCATTGATCCCGCGGCATAACACGATCTGGCCATTCATCTCAACACCGGCATCACGGAGGCGGAACAGCTTTTTCAACGCATCGCCGGCAAACCGGTTATGGAGCATCTTACAGCGGAGCTCCGGATTCATGGTATGAACAGAAATATTGATGGGGGCCAGGTGATAGGCGATGATCCGGTCAATATCCCGCTCGCTCATATTCGTCAACGTGATATAATTGCCCTGCAGAAACGACAGGCGGCTGTCGTCATCCTTAAAGTACAGCGTTTCCCGCATTCCGGGCGGCATCTGATCAATGAAACAGAACATACATTTATTCCGGCAGGACCGATACTCATCCATGAGCCCGTTTTCAAAGGTCACGCCGAGATCCTCATCCTCATCCTTGTCCACCTCCAGAAGCCACTCCTCCCCGTCTTCCTTCCGGACAAGCAGCTCCACATAGGTATCTTCCATATAATACTGATAATCAAAAATATCCTCCAGCCTGTGACCGTTGATCTCCAGAAGCGTATCTCCGGGGATAAGCTCAAGCTCCTCAGCCAGGGAGCCTTCCGGAACACAGGTAATGACATGTCCTGTTTTTTTCATAAAATTTCTCCGCTCATACTTCGTTACATCGTTCCTATCATACCAATATTTGCTTTTTTTGTAAAGCTTGTGTGTGTTTTTATACTTGCGCAAACCGTCTGAAAATGTTATAAATAATGGTAATGTGTGCAGGTGATCTGCGTCCGTTTCAGACCCTGTCCGAAAAAATTTTCAACTGGAGGCTCGTAATGTCCAACGATTTTACCTTTAAAAATACAATTCCCGTAGCGCCGTTAAAGCTCTGTGCGCTGGAGAGCTGCCGTTCCTTTGCGGAGGAAGTGGACAGGCACATCGTTACCTTCCGGAAAAATGATACGGAAGAGCTGCTCCGTCGTCAGGCAAGCCTGGAGTACCGCGGTTACGACTGCGAATCCTACCTGCTGTCAGCATCCTGCCCCCGGTTCGGAACCGGCGAGGGAAAAGGCGTGGTTCATGAATCCGTCCGCGGAACCGACCTCTTTATCATGGTGGACGTGGTCAATTACAGCTTAACCTATACAGTGTGCGGTCATCAGAATCATATGTCTCCCGATGACCATTATCAGGATCTGAAGCGCATCATCGGCGCGACCATCGCCAATGCCCACCGTGTCAATGTGATCATGCCGTTCCTTTATGAAAGCCGCCAGCACAAGCGTACCAAGCGGGAATCTCTGGATTCTGCTTATGCACTGGAGGAGCTTTCGAACATGGGAGTGGAAAATATCATTACCTTTGATGCCCACGATCCCCGTGTGCAGAACGCGATCCCGCTTCATGGTTTTGATAACTTCATGCCCACCTATCAGTTTGTAAAGGCAGTATTCGAGCGTGATAACGATATCCAGATCGACAAGGATCATCTGATGGTCATCAGCCCTGATGAGGGCGCCATGGGCCGTGCTGTATACTTTGCCAACAACCTGAATGTTAACATGGGTATGTTCTACAAACGCCGTGACTATACCAGAGTAATCAACGGAAGAAATCCCATTGTGGCTCATGAATTTCTGGGGGATGATGTGACCGGAAAAACGATCATCATCGTGGATGATATGATTTCCTCCGGCGAAAGTATGCTGGATACCGCCAGAGAATTAAAGGACCGTCATGCCGATAAGGTCATTATCTGCTGTACCTTCGGACTCTTTACCGATGGCTTTGAGAAATTCGATGAATTCCACCAGAAGGGCTACTTCGACTATGTAGTGACCACGAACCTGAACTACCGTCCCGATGAGTTGAAAACAAAGCCCTGGTATATTGAAGCAGACATGACCAAGTTCACGGCCGCCATCATCAATACCATCAACCACGATCAGTCCATCAACAACATCATTGATCCTTCTGCAAAGATCCAGAAGCTGATCTCCCGCTACAACGCAGCAAGAAGCGAACAGTTCAAGCAGCTGGAGCTGAATCTGTAATATTGCCGGA
>CAKRJM010000085.1 GCA_934351765.1 uncultured Lachnospiraceae bacterium
GTTCTGCGTGAGGGGCAGCGGACTGTCCACCAGTGCGCTTCTGGAGGCCGGTGTGCGGGAGGCGGATCTGATCATTGCGACCACATCCAGCGATGAGATGAATATGTTATGCTGTCTGACGGCGAAACGTCTCGGTGCGAAAAATTCGGTGGCACGGATCCGCGACCCCGAGTATGCGCATGAGGTGACAGTGTTAAAGCAGGAGCTGGGGATCAGCATGGTCATCAACCCGGAGCTGGAGGCTGCCAACGAGATCGGAAGAGTGCTGCGGTTTCCCAATGCGATCAACGTGGAGACCTTTGCGGCGCGCAAGGTGGAGCTGGTGGCGTTCCGTGTCTGCGCCGGGGACAGGATCATCGGGAAAAGGCTGTCGGAGATCATGAGTGCAGTGAAGCTGCCGGTGCTGTTCGGAACGGCGGTGCGCGGGGAAGAGGTCATTATTCCGGACGGAACCTTTGTACCTCAGGACGGGGATCTTATGTATGTGGCAGGACGGCCCGCAGCTATCGCGGAGTTCTTTAAATACGAAGGAAAATTCCAGAAGCAGGTCAAGAGCGCAACGATTATCGGCGGCGGCCGGATTGCCTACTATCTGGGGCTCGGTATGAGCCGGCTGGGCATGAAGATCAAGATCATCGAGCAGGACTGGAGACGCTGCCAGGAACTGGACGAACTGCTTCCCGACTGTACGATCATTCACGGCGACGGAACGGATGAGCAGGTACTGGAGGAGGAGCATGTGGAAGCCTCCGGCGCAGTGGTGACTCTGACCGGCAGAGATGAGGAAAATCTGCTGACGGCGCTGTTTGCCACAAGACTTAAGGTACCGAAGGTTATCGCAAAGATCAACCGCGGAAACTATGAAAGTATCATAAAGAGCCTTGGGGTGGATTCCATCATCAGCCCGAAAAATATCACGGCGGCGCAGATCATCCGTTATGTCCGTGCGCTTCAGAATTCCATCGGAAGTAATGTGGAGACTCTTTACCGGATCGCCGACGGAAAAGCGGAGGCGCTGGAGTTTATTGTAAAAGAAGGAACGAAAAATCTGGGAAAACCGTTCCGTGAGGTGCACTTTAAGAAGCATTTCCTGGTGGCGGCCATTGCAAGAGGCGGCGAGATCCTGATCCCCGGCGGCAGTGACAGTATCCAGGTGGGCGATAACGTGATCGTGATCACAAGATCATCCAATGTCAATGATCTGAATGATATTTTTGAATAGGTGGTCTCCGGGCGGGGAATTGTCCCATAAACCGGACATCATAACAGGAGAGGTACAGTATCGTGAATTTTACCCTTGTTTTTTATATGATCGGGAATGTCATGTGGTGCGAGGCGGCGCTCATGCTTCTGCCCATGCTCGTGTCGTTCCTGACCGGAGTGAATGACTGGAGTTATTTCCTCTATGCGATCATCCCGCTTGCGGTGCTCGGAAGACTGTTAAACTTCCGGAAGCCGAAGGTGAAGCGGATGCAGCCCAGGGAGGGGCTGGCGGCCGTGGCGCTTTGCTGGGTCGTGCTGGCGCTGTTCGGTGCCGTGCCGTTCTATGTAAGCGGCTATTTTAACAGCTTTGTGGACTGCTTTTTTGAAACCGTATCCGGATTTACGACCACCGGCTCGACGATCCTTTCCAACGTGGAGGGATTACATAACGGCGGGCTCATGTTCTGGCGGAGCTTTACCCACTGGATCGGCGGGATGGGTGTGCTGGTCTTTGTCCTTACGTTTCTTCCCAACATGGACGGCTCCAATATCCAGCTTCTGCGTGCGGAGAGCCCCGGACCGACGCCGGGAAAGGTGGTTCCGAAATTAAAGGAAACAGCCAGAATCCTGTATCTGATCTACTTTGGGCTGACGGTGCTTCATGTGATCTGTCTGCTGTTTACGGGAATGCCCCTTTATGATTCCCTGATCCATTCCATGGGCAGTGCGGGAACCGGAGGCTTTTCCAATATGAATGCCAGTGTCGGCGCTTATAACAATCCGGCGGCGGAGTGGGTCATCGGCATCTTTATGATGTTATTCGGAGTGAACTTCAGCCTGTATTATCTGCTGCTGAAAAAGCAGTGGAAGGATGTCTGGAAAAACGGGGAGCTGCGGCTGTATATGGCAATCATTCTGGGAACCGTGACCTGCATTACCCTGAATATTGCACGGGTCAATTATGACGGATCCTGGCCGGATGCGATCCGTTCCGCGTTCTTCCAGGTTTCCTCGATCATGACGACCACCGGCTACAGCAGTGCAGACTTCAATATATGGCCCACCTTCAGTAAATCGATTCTTTTAATGCTCATGGTGGTCGGTGCCTGCGCCGGGTCGACCGGAGGCGGAATTAAGGTGAGCCGTCTTCTGGTTCTGTTTAAATCCATCAAGCAGGAGTTTACGAGACTGATCCATCCCCGGAAGGTTCATGCAGCGCGGATGGACGGACGGATCCTTGAGGACGGGATCATCAAGGGTATCTTGATTTTTTTTGCGGCCTATATTATCATTGCCATAACGGCCATGCTGATAGTCTCGCTGGACGGCTATGACATGGAGACAACGATCTCCTCCGTTCTGGCGGCGCTTGGCAATATCGGGCCCGGTCTGGGTGCTGTGGGACCCATGGGAAACTTTGCCGGCTATTCGGCATTCTCGAAGCTGGTGCTGTCGTTCTGTATGCTGGCAGGACGGCTGGAGCTGTTCCCCATGCTGATCTTATTCGTTCCCTCCACCTGGCGGAAAAACGCTTAGACAGGAGAAAACTATGTTTGTAATTGCCGGCCTTGGAAATCCCGGAAAGGAATATGCGGGAACGAGGCATAATGTGGGCTTTGGCGCCCTGGACGAGCTGGCGGATAAATACCGGATCAGCGTGGACACGGGAAAGCACAAGGCCCTGATCGGAAAAGGGATCATCGAGGGAGAAAAGGTGATCCTGGTCAAGCCGCTGACCTATATGAATTTAAGCGGTGACAGTCTGAGAGAGGTGCTGGATTATTATAAGCTGCCTCCGGAGAGACTTTTAGTGATCTATGATGATATTAACCTGGATGTGGGACAGCTCAGGATCCGCGAAAAAGGCAGTGCCGGCGGTCATAACGGCATGAAGAGTATTATCGCGCGGGTGGGGAGCGATGCGTTTCCCAGGATCCGGGTCGGAGTCGGCGCAAAGCCGCCCAGAATGGATCTGGCGGATTATGTGCTGGGGCATTTTTCCGGAGAGGAGCTTCCGATGATCCGGGAAGGACTGGAACAGGCTGCAGATGCTGCGGCCATGATCGTGAGCGGGGAGATGGCTGCGGCCATGAACCGGTTTAATATGAAGAAACAGAGGTGATGGAATGGCCGGTTCATTTTATGATCCGCTGCCGGAGCTTTCGGAATACGCAGATACCAAGGAGGACCTTTGCAAAGGCAGAGGTCCTGTTTCTGTAAGTGGCGGTACAGATACCCAGAAGGCCCATGAGATGGCCATGCTGGGAAAGGATTATCCTTTAAAGCTGGTGGTGACCTACAGCGACACCAGGGCACAGGAGCTTTATGACGATTACCGGTATTTTGATCCGGAGGTTTATCTGTATCCTGCCCGCGACCTCTTATTTTACAGTGCTGATATTCAGGGAAGCCTGCTGACCGGGAAGAGGCTCCGTGTACTGAAAACACTCCTGGAAACAGGGCACGGAACGGTCATCACCACGGTGGATGCCTGCATGGACCATCTCATGACGCCGGAGGATCTGAGAGCGGGCGTTCTGGAGCTTCAGGAGGGCGGAGAGCTGGATCTGGATCAGCTGAAGGAAACACTGGTATTTATGGGATACGAGCGCAGCGGTCAGGTAGAGCAGGGCGGACAGTTTTGCATCCGCGGCGGGATCCTGGATCTTTATCCGCTGACGGAGGAAAATCCGGTGCGTATCGAGCTGTGGGGGGACGAGATCGATTCGATCCGGTCCTTTGATGCCGAGAGCCAGCGGTCGATCGAACGGCTGGAAAGCCTGAAGGTCTATCCGGCGAGGGAGCTGGTGCTGACAAAGGCACGGCTGGAGCATGGGATCGGGGCATTAAAAAAAGAACTGGAACAATATAAAAAGAAGCTTCTTTCCGGGGAAAAGCGGGAGGAGGCCCATCGGGTCGGCACCATTGTAAACGAGATGTGCGAGGAGCTTTCCGAGGGCTGCTTCCTTGGGGCGCTGGAGGGCTGTATCCGGTATTTCTGTGAGGCTACTGTGTCCTTCCTGGATTATTTCGGAGCCGATGCGCCGGTATTTCTGGATGAGCCGGCCAGGATCCTGGAGCGGGCGGATGCCCTGGAGGCCGAGTTTCGGGAGAGTATGGGACAACGGCTGGAAAAGGGCTATCTTCTTCCCGGACAGACAGATCTTCTTTATTCGTCCTCTTCTGTGGCGGCGGCCATGGAACGGCCGAGAACCGTGGCCTTTTCGATCCTGGAGCAGCGGGCCTTTCCGGTGAAAAGACGCGGCTTCATGACGGTGAAAAACGGAAATTCCTATCATAACGGCTTTGAGCTGCTGGTGGGAGATTTAAAGCGCTGGAAGAAAGAGGGCTGGCGGGTGGCGCTCCTCTGCGCTTCAAAAACGAGGGGTATGCGGCTGGCACAGGATCTGAGGGAGCAGTATGATCTGCGTGCCTATTACAGCGAGGAGCAGGACAAACAGATCCTTCCGGGGGAGATCTGCGTCCTTTACGGAAATCTCCACCGGGGCTTTGAATATCCGCTGATCCGGTTTGTGGTGATCCCGGAGAGCGATATGTTCGGCGGCGGAAAGAAGAAAAGGAGAAAGAAAACCTCTTATGAGGGCAAGAAGATCCAGAGCTTTTCCGAGCTTTCCGTGGGTGATTACGTAGTTCACGAAAATCATGGCCTTGGCATTTACCGTGGGATCGAAAAGATCGAGGTGGATAAGATCGTCAAGGATTATATAAAAATCGAATATGCGGGGAACGGCTGTCTGTATCTGCCGGTCACCCAGATGGAGCTGGTCCAGAAATACGCCGGAGCCGGGGCGAAGACGCCGAAGCTTAATAAGTTAGGCGGCCAGGAATGGGGAAAGACCAAGTCCAGAGTTAAGGGTGCGGTCAAGGACATCGCAAAGGATCTGGTGGCCCTTTATGCGGCAAGGCAGCAGACGGACGGTTTTCAGTACGGCCCCGATACCGTATGGCAGCGGGAGTTCGAGGAGCTGTTCCCCTACGAGGAGACGGAGGATCAGGAGGCAGCCATCGAAGCCACCAAGCGGGATATGGAGAGCACGAGGATCATGGACCGGCTGGTCTGCGGTGATGTGGGCTACGGAAAGACGGAGATCGCGATCCGGGCAGCGTTTAAGGCCGTCCAGGAAAGCAAACAGGTGGTCTATCTTGTTCCGACGACGATCCTGGCGCAGCAGCATTACAATACCTTTGTCCAGCGTATGATGAATTTCCCGGTGCGGATCGAGCTGCTATCCAGGTTCCGCACGGCGGCAGAGCAGAAAAAGACCATTGAGGATCTGAAAAAGGGACTGGTGGACATCGTTATCGGAACCCACCGGGTACTGTCTGAGGATGTGAAATTCAGGGATCTGGGGCTTCTCATTATCGATGAGGAGCAGCGGTTCGGTGTGGCCCATAAGGAGAAGATCAAGAAGCTGCGGGAAAATGTGGATGTGCTGACACTGACGGCAACTCCCATTCCCCGGACGCTTCACATGAGCCTGGTGGGGATCCGAGATATGAGCGTTCTGGAGGAGGCGCCCATGGACCGCGTGCCGATCCAGACGTATGTGATGGAATACAACGAGGAAATGGTCCGTGAGGCCATTGAGCGGGAGCGTGCCCGCGGCGGTCAGGTTTATTATGTCTATAACCGGGTGAAGGATATTGAGGATATCACTGGGCGGATCGCGGCTCTTGTGCCGGATGCCCATGTGGTCTATGCCCACGGACAGATGAGCGAGCGCCAGCTGGAAAAGATCATGATGGATTTCATTGACGGGGAGATCGATGTCCTGGTTTCCACTACGATCATCGAGACCGGTCTGGATATTTCCAATGTAAACACCATTATTATCCATGATGCGGACCGGTTCGGTCTTTCTCAGCTTTACCAGCTTCGCGGACGTGTGGGACGTTCCAACCGGACGGCGTATGCGTTCCTTATGTACCGCCGCAACAAGCTGTTGAAGGAGGAAGCGGAAAAGCGGCTGGCAGCGATCCGGGAATTTACAGAGCTTGGCTCCGGGATCAAGATCGCCATGCGGGATCTGGAGATCCGCGGTGCGGGAAATCTTCTTGGTGCGGAGCAGCATGGCCACATGGAGGCCATCGGTTATGACCTGTACTGCAAGCTGTTGAATCAGGCCGTGAGAGCTTTAAAGGGCGGGGAGGAGAAGGTGGAGTTTGAGACAGTCATCGACTTCAATATTGATGCCTATATTCCACCCTCTTACATGAAGAATGAGGTGCAGAAGCTGGAGATCTACAAGCGGATCTCGGCTGTTGAGACAGAAGAGGAAGCCATGGATATGACGGATGAGTTGACTGACCGGTTCGGAGATCCGCCCCGCGCCGTGGAAAATCTGCTGGAGATCGCGCTTCTGAAGGCGGCGGCGCACAAGGTTTATGTGACGGAGATTTCCGGAAACCGCCAGGAGGTCAGGATCTCGTTCTATGAACAGGCTCCGTTTAACGTGGAAAAGCTTCCGGAGCTTCTGAAGGCTTACGGCGGAGCGCTGCGGCCGGCCAGCACAAATCCTCCGGTTTTTGTCCTACAGGACCGGAAGAAAGAGAACAAAGAGCCGAGGCAGATGCTGGAAAAGGTGAAGATCCTGTTAAATACCATAAAAGAGCTGCTGCTTTCATAAAAGAGTTGCCGTTTTCAGGGTTTCGTATTATAATGAAGACTGATTGTGCAGGCATTCTGTTCTTGAAACGAATGGGCAGGATCAGGGCATCGAAAAAACGGAAAACGTTTATGGGCGGCACATGACGACAGGGAATACTAGGAGGATTCAGATTATGAACAGATTAAAGAGAGGGCTGGCAATCGCGCTGGCGGCAGTCACAGTACTGGGAGCAGCCGGCTGCGGAAGCAAGAAGATCTCTTTCAATGATTATGCCACGACCGTTGTTGCAACGCTGGGGGACACCAATATCTATCTCGATGAAGCCAATTTTCAGGCGCGGCTGAGCCAGTACAGCAGTGAGATGTATTATTACTTAAACGGATACAGCATCGATGAAATGTGGGAAAAAGACCTGGGAAGCAGCATGGGAATGGAAAGCGGAACGACTCTGGCGGCCTATACCAAGCAGAATATCATGCGCGGAATCGGCCAGACCTATATCTTAAAGGCAAAGGCTGAGGAGCTGGGGCTGACGCTGGATGAGGATGAACAGAAGAAGGTTGATGCTGCTGCAGCCGATATTATGGGTCAGCTCGATGGAAGCGAGGAATTAAAGGCAGCTGTCGGCGACATCAGCGAGGATCGGATCAAGGAGTTTGTGACAAACAATGCCCTTGCCATGAAGGCTTATGAATATGCGGTAAAGGATGTAGATACCGAGGTAAGTGACGAGGAAGCTGCTCAGCGTACCATCAGCTATATCCGGGTGACCGATGGCGATGACGCCGATGCGGCAAAGACTCTGGCTGAAGAGCTTCAGGCTAAGGTAGAAGCCGGAGAGGATATGAGCACCCTGGCCGATCAATATGATAACTGCACCTTTGTTACCAATACTTATGGTGAGGGAGACTTCGATAACACAGTCGGTAATTATGGGATGGAATTGAAGACCGGCGAGATCGGAAGCGTATACGAGGAAGGCTATGGCTGGTATGTAGTTCGCTGTGATACCGATTTTGATGAAGAAGCGACAGAGAAGGAAAAGCCTACCATCGTTGAGAAAAGAAAGACAGAGCAGTTCCAGACAACCTACAAGGAATGGGCTGCGGCTCTTCCCGAATTTAAGGTGAAAGAAAAAGTCTGGGATGTGATCAATTTCGACAAGTCCCTGTATGTTGTGGAAACTACCGCAGCAGACGAGACCTCCGCAGCGGAAACAAATGCAGAAACCTCCGCAGCCGGGACTCAGGCAGAGGAAACCTCTGCGGCTGAGACAGCAGGGAACTAGGAAACAGGTAAAGAAATGAAAAGAGGGAGCGGTTGATTCCGGGCGCTGATTTTCGCGCCTTGACACGCTCCCTCTTTTATGATATTACGTCCTGTGATAACAACTGATCAGGAAAATGAAGAAGTATCTTGAGACGAGACAATCGGATATGGAGGTACGGAGAATGGAAACGGTTTTGATGTATGTGATGTTTGCAGTCGGCGTGGTCCTGATCGTAAAGGGCGGTGACTGGTTTGTGGATGGCGCGGCATGGGTCGCAGAGGTGACGGGGATCCCGAAGTTTATTATCGGAGCCACCATTGTGAGCCTGGCGACGACGCTGCCGGAGATCATGGTTTCCACTATGGCAGCGGTGGAGGGACATCAGATCCTGGTATCCGGTGTGGGAAATTATCTGGCGGCCTCGCAGGGTAAGGTCGGCATGGCCATCGGAAACGGCATCGGATCGGTGATCTGCAACACGGCGCTGATCATGTCCATCAGTATTATTTTCGTGAAGATGACAGTCAAACGAAGGGAATTTACACCGAAAGCGATCTGCCTCCTTGCGGCCGTTGTGGTGCTGTTTATATGCAGTGCGGGCGGTTTTCTTTCCATCGGCGGTGCGGTCTGTCTTCTGGTGGTATTCGCGCTGTTCATTTTTGAAAATATCCGGTCTGCGAAGGGAGAAAAGACGGCGGCAGAGGCTGAGCAGGAAAAGCCGGATAAGGAAACGACAGGAAAGCATATCGCCATGATCGTTCTTGGCGTAGTCTGTGTTGTTCTCGGTTCCAGGCTCCTGGTGAATTATGGAAGTGAAATTGCACGGAGCTGGGGTGTTTCGGAAGCCGTGATCGGCGTGACGATGATCGCCATCGGAACCTCTCTCCCGGAGCTGGTTACCGCGGTTACGGCAGTTGTAAAAAAGCAGTCCTCCATGTC
>CAKRJM010000086.1 GCA_934351765.1 uncultured Lachnospiraceae bacterium
TGTATCGTGTTGTATTTTGGAAGCCTGATCTGTCTGGAGGGAGTCCTTTTTGTACGGGCGGTGGAAAGGAGGCGGAGAAATGGGTAACATACGGGCCGGAAAACGGATCTGCCAGAGCAATTTGAAACGGATATTGGGAAATGTAAGATTTTATCTTGCGCTGGCATGGTTTGCCATGACACTTTGCTTTTATATGCTGCAGCGTCGTGTACTTGCCGCACAGCTGGAACTTCCAGTCTCCGTCTGGTGTCTGCCACTTTTATTGACAAAATCTGGGAATCAGATGTTTTTGATCCTTGGAGCTGTTCTGCTGTTTTGTGACGCGCCGTTTTTGTATGATAACAGCGGATGGCAGATCATACGGGCTGGACGGAAATGCTGGTTCTGGGGAAATATCGGATATATGGCAGTGCTGTCACTGATCTATACGGTTTCTGTGGCGGTGATACCGGTGCTGTTTGAAATCCCTCATATCAGCTTTAAAAATGAATGGGGTGCGCTGCTTGGTTCCATGGCGCAGACGAGTCTGGCAAATCAATACGGATTAACTTCCTTATCATACCAGATTATGGCACGGTACGACCCGATGGAAGCTATGGGATATGTACTGCTTGCTGTATGGCTGAATACAATGCTGATCGGCGTAGTGAACTATACTGCAAATCTTCTGATACGGCAGGGAAGCGGTCCGGTATTCTGCCTGTTTATCGGACTTACGCCGGTATTGCTTGACCGGGCGCTTCCGCCGTTTGTGTATATCAGTTATTATCTGTCTCCTCCGGCATGGCTGAATCTGGAGAACTATAACTGGGATGGATATGGAGCGGCTCCGGCGCCGGGATATATTTATGGGGCATTGATCGGGCTGATTGTGATCGGTATCATTGTCTGCCGACATGGGATCATGAAGAAGGATTTATATGTGATAGAGAATATCTAGGCAGGTGACGTTATGGAGAATAAGATTGAAATACGTGAAGTGACAAAACAGTTTGGGGAGTACCGGGCGTTAGATCATGTTTCGATGAATTTTCACCGCGGAAGGATCCATGGAATTATCGGAAGAAACGGAAGCGGAAAAACCGTTCTGTTTAAATGTATCTGTGGATTTTTACGGGCGGATCAGGGTAAAATCCTGGTGGATGGAAAGCAGATCGGCAAGGACATCGAAGTGCCGGAGAATACAGGAATTATTATTGAGACACCGGGGTTTCTGCCGAATTACAGCGCATATCAGAATCTGAGATTTCTGGCAGATATCCGGAATAAGATCGGAAAAGAGGAGATCAGAGAGACGATTCTTCGAGTTGGACTTGATCCGGAAAATAAAAAGCATGTGGGGAAGTATTCGCTTGGAATGCGCCAGAGACTTGGATTAGCACAGGCCATCATGGAGGATCCGTCTCTTTTGATCCTGGATGAGCCGATGAACGGGTTGGACAATCAGGGCGTAGAGGATATGCGGAAACTCCTGTTAGAATTAAAAGCACAGGGCAAAACGATTCTTCTGGCAAGTCATAACCGGGAGGATATTGCAATTTTGTGCGATACAGTAATGGAACTGGATCATGGAAGAATTATAAAAACAGAAGATTCTGTTTATTGAAGTACATTGCCGGAAAACCTATAAGCGCAGCCCCTTTATGTCCTTAATGCGTGACAGGATCATATTGCAGCTGCAGCTGACTACACCGGGCAATGTGTCAATGACCGTGTGCAGAAAGGTCTCCATTTCTTCGGAGGAAGCGGCAACAGCGTGAACATGCAGCTTGTCCTGCCCTGTCACACGGTAGATCTGCGTAACCGTATCATGCAGCTTCAATATTTCTGTGACCTTTGAAAGGCAGCTCGGTGTTGTTTCGATTTCAAAATAGCATGACACCGCTCCGCTGATTTTCTGGGGATTGATGACGGTAGTATATTCCTCGATAATACCTTTCTGCTCCAGCGCCTGAATCCGGGCCTTTACCGCGACTCTTGATATGCCGATCTTCTCTCCAATATCGGAATAGGAAATGCGTGCATTCTCTATCAGCAGCCGTACGATTTTCTGATCTAATCCATCCAGTCCGTCTAAATACATAAGCAATCCTCCGATAACATGATTTCTGGGATTAGAATAACATGCTTCTTTCTAAAAGTAAACCGGATATTGACATGATAGTTGCAGTACGCTATAATTGTTTCGAATTGTAATTATAAACTTACGTTTCGGAGGCGTGCTATGAACCGGGATTTAACAAAGGGCTCTGTTATCAAGTCGATGCTGTTGTTTGCCATTCCCATGATTTTAGGTGATCTGCTTCAGCAGTGCTATAACATTGCTGACACTTTGATTGTCGGACAGTTCCTTGGGCGGGATGCCCTGGCAGCAGTTGGATCATCCTTTACGCTGATGACATTTTTAACTTCAATTATCCTTGGACTGTGTATGGGGAGCGGTGCTCTGTTTTCCATATGCTTCGGACAGCGGAATGAAACGGCTCTGCGCGAAAATCTCTGTGCATCCTTTTTTTTCATTGCATTCGTTA
Organism: uncultured Lachnospiraceae bacterium; assembly: GCA_934351765.1. Classification (GTDB taxonomy): domain Bacteria; phylum Bacillota; class Clostridia; order Lachnospirales; family Lachnospiraceae; genus Lientehia. The sequence goes on from CAKRJM010000086.1 coordinate 2,532, forward strand.
CAGTGCTTCTGAATGGTCTGATAGTGATCTGCCTGGACGGGCTTCGGACATTTCTGCGGGTTCCCGCCGAGGTCTGGGGCGACATGCGGGAATATCTGGCTGTGATTTTCATGGGGATCCCTGCCATTTTCCTGTACAACTATTTTGCCTCTTATCTGAGGGCAATCGGCAATTCTGTCATACCGCTGGTTTTTCTGGCAGTTTCAGCCGGGCTGAATATTGTCCTTGATCTCTGGTTTGTGATCGGATTAAACAGAGGGGTTGCCGGAGCCGCAGAGGCAACGGTAATTGCCCAGTATCTCTCAGGTATCGGCATCACTGTGTACACTTTTATGCGTTTCCCGCAGGTGCGCTCAATCGGGAACATTCGATGTCTGCGGAGAGAACGCATCCGCGGAATCATTTCCTTTTCCACACTGACCTGTGTTCAGCAATCGGTCATGAACCTCGGTATTCTTATGGTACAGGGACTTGTCAACAGCTTCGGGCCGGTTGTAATGGCTGCCTTTGCTGCCGCTGTGAAAATCGATGCGTTTGCCTATATGCCGGTACAGGATTTCGGAAATGCCTTTTCTACATTTATCGCACAGAATTACGGAGCAAAGGAGAATGAACGAATCCGTTCCGGTCTGAAAAGTGCAATATGCATTTCCATGTCGTTCTGTCTGGTCATATCCACACTCGTCTTCCTGTTTGCCAGACCGCTTATGACGATTTTTGTGGATGCCGGAGAAACCGGGGTTATTATGGAGGGCGTGCGCTATCTGCGTATAGAAGGTGTATTTTACTGCGGCATAGGCTGCCTGTTTCTGCTCTATGGCCTGTACCGTGCGCTGGGGAAGCCGGGGATGAGCGTTGTCCTTACGGTCATCTCCTTAGGTACTCGTGTTGCACTGGCTTACCTGCTGTCTGCGCTGCCTGTATTCGGAGTGACCGGTATCTGGTGGTCGGTTCCAATTGGCTGGGCCCTGGCGGATATCGTCGGTTTGTTCTACTACAAAGCCCGAAGGAAGGCGCTTCTCGCCTGAGCCATGGCATAAATGGACCGGTATCAATTTGTTGCTCGCAGGGCAAATCCCCTACTTTACAAAACCCTCCGGATATAGTATAATCACCGTTAGACTTGAATTTATCCATGCAACAGGCTGTGAAGAAGAGGAGTACATTGGCGGCGCTGAAAGAGAGGACGGTTCACCGGCTGAGAGACGGTCCGAGAAAGCACCAGTGGAAGGTAGCTTCCGAGCCGGGCGGCTGAACGTTAACCAAACAGTAAGCGGCTCCGATTCGCCCCCGTTACCGGGCTGTGAGATGGCTGGAAACAGCCGAATAAAGGTGGTACCGCGAGACATTCGCCCTTTGCCGTAAGGCAGAGGGCATTTTTATTTCACAGGAAACTGCCGCCCGTGGAATAAAATGAAATTCAGGAGGAATTTTATGAGCAAGGAACTGGAGAAAACCTATAATCCGGGGGCGATCGAAGAGCGCCTCTATGACAAGTGGATGGAAAAGAAATATTTCCATGCCGAAGTGGACAGAAGCAAAAAACCCTTTACCATCGTAATGCCGCCGCCGAATATCACCGGCCAGCTTCATATGGGACATGCGCTGGACAATACCATGCAGGATATCCTGATCCGGTATAAGCGGATGCAGGGCTATTCCGCACTGTGGCAGCCGGGCACCGACCATGCCGCCATCGCGACCGAGGTAAAGGTCATCGACAAGCTGAGAAGCGAGGGCATCAACAAAGAGGATCTCACCAGAGAGGAATTCTTAAAGTATGCCTGGGACTGGAAGAAGGAGTACGGCGGACGGATCGTAAAGCAGTTAAAGAAGCTGGGATCCTCGGCAGACTGGGACAGAGAGCGGTTCACCATGGACGAGGGCTGCTCCAATGCCGTGAAGGAAGTATTTATCCGTCTGTATGAAAAAGGATATATTTATAAAGGCTCCAGAATCATCAACTGGTGTCCGGAGTGCAAGACCTCGATTTCGGACGCTGAGGTTGTGCATGAGGAACAGGATGGATTCTTCTGGCATATCAACTACCCGGTAAAGGATGAGCCGGGACGATATGTGGAAATTGCAACCACCAGACCGGAGACACTGATCGGTGATACTGCTGTGGCGGTTCATCCCGATGATGAGCGGTATAAGGATCTGGTCGGCAAAATGCTGATCCTGCCGCTGGTAGGACGGGAGATCCCTGTAGTTGCCGATGAGTATGTCGATAAGGAATTCGGAACCGGCTGCGTAAAAATCACACCGGCTCATGACCCCAACGACTTTGAGGTGGGAAAGCGTCATAACCTGGAAGAGATCAATATCCTGAACGATGATGCGACCATCAATGAAAAGGGCGGAAAGTACGCCGGTATGGACCGCTATGAAGCAAGAAAAGCCATGGTGAAGGATCTGGAGGAGCAGGGGCTCTTAGTGAAGATCGTTCCCCATTCCCATAATGTCGGAACGCATGACCGGTGCAAGACGACCATCGAGCCCATGGTGAAGCAGCAGTGGTTTGTCCGCATGGACGAGATGGCAAAGCCCGCCATCGAGGCATTGAAGAGCGGCCGGTTAAAGTTCGTTCCCGAGAGCTTCGGACAGACCTATCTCCACTGGCTGGAAAATATCCGCGACTGGTGTATTTCCAGACAGCTCTGGTGGGGCCATCGGATTCCGGCTTACTACTGCAGTGACTGCGGGAAAATGGTAGTAGCGAAGGACGCTCCGGAAAAGTGCCCGAAGTGCGGCGGCACCCATATGGTACAGGATGAGGACACGCTGGATACCTGGTTCAGCTCCGCGCTGTGGCCGTTCTCGACCCTTGGCTGGCCGGAAAAGACACCGGAGTTTGAGTACTTCTATCCCACCGATGTGCTGGTAACCGGCTATGACATTATCTTCTTCTGGGTGATCCGAATGGTATTCTCCGGCCTTGAGCAGACTGGAAAGGAGCCGTTCCACACGGTTCTGATCCATGGCCTTGTCCGTGATTCCCAGGGACGGAAGATGAGCAAGTCCCTCGGAAACGGAATTGATCCGCTGGAGGTGGTTGACAAGTACGGCGCAGATGCGCTGCGTATGACACTGATCACCGGAAATGCCCCTGGAAATGATATGCGTTTCTACTGGGAGCGTGTAGAGGCAAGCCGTAATTTTGCAAATAAAGTATGGAACGCTTCCCGTTTCATTATGATGAACATGGAGAAGGCTCCTGTTCGTGAAGTGGCTCTTTCGGAGCTTACCATGGCAGACAGGTGGATCCTGTCCAAGGTCAATACCCTGGCAAAGGATGTGACCGAGAATCTGGATAAGTATGAGCTGGGCATTGCACTTCAGAAGATTTATGACTTTATCTGGGAGAGCTTCTGCGACTGGTACATTGAGATGGTGAAGCCCCGTCTGTACAACGATGAGGATCAGACCAAGGCGGCAGCGCTCTGGACTCTGAAGACGGTCCTGATCCAGTCCTTAAAGCTTCTGCATCCGTACATGCCGTTCATCACCGAGGAGATCTTCTGTACCCTTCAGGATGAGGAAGCGTCCATCATGATCTCCAGATGGCCGGAGTACAGGGCAGAGTGGAGCTTTGAGAAGGAAGAGGAGGCAGTCGAGATCATCAAGGAAGCAGTCCGTGCGATCCGGAATGTCCGTACCTCCATGAACGTTCCGCCCAGCAGAAAGGCTCATGTATTTGTAGTATCCGAGGATGCCGGTGTCCGTGAGATCTTTGAGAACAGCAAGGTATTCTTCGGAACCCTGGGCTATGCAAATCAGGTGGATGTTCAGGCCGATAAGACCGGAATCTCTGAGGATGCTGTTTCGGCAGTGACCGCAAAGGCTGTGATCTACATGCCCTTCGCCGAGCTGGTTGATGTGGAAAAGGAGATCGAGCGGTTAAAGAAGGAGGAGGCAAACTTAAATAAGGAGCTTGCCCGTTCCAGAGGTATGCTGGGCAACGAGAACTTTGTAAAGCGTGCGCCGGAAGCAAAGATCAATGAAGAAAAAGCAAAGCTTGCCAAGTATGAACAGATGATGGAGCAGGTGAAGGAGCGCCTTTGCCAGCTTGAGAAACAGAACTGAGGCATCGTATGAATATCAGAGAGGCAGAAGAGTATCTTAACGGGATCCCGCGTTTTTCCAAGAAGACTACCATGGAAAATGAGCGGAAGATCCTTGCCCTTCTGGGGCATCCGGAGGAGGGACAGCGGTTCGTCCATGTGGCCGGTACAAATGGAAAGGGTTCGGTCTGCGCTTTTATGACCAGTGCCCTTTTAGAGAGCGGCCATCATGTGGGAACGTTTACCTCCCCCCATCTGGTGGATATCACCGAACGGTTTCTCATCGACGGAAAACAGGTCGATGACGAGACCTTTCTGGCGGCCTTCCACCGGATCTATGATCTTTGTGAGACGAAAAAAGAGGAGATTGTCCATCCCTCCTACTTTGAGTTCCTGTTCCTGATCGGAATGGTGATCTTCCGGGAAAAACAGGTGGACACAACGGTTCTGGAGGTGGGACTGGGAGGCAGGCTGGATGCGACCAATGTGATCGAACATCCGGCAGTCTGCATCATTGCTTCCATCAGTCTGGATCATACCGAGATCCTGGGTGATACGATCCCCGAGATCGCGGCGGAGAAGGCCGGCATCATAAAGCCCGGCTGTCCGGTGGTTTATGACGGCTCCAGCCCGGAGGCGGAGAGGGTGATCCGGGAGCAGGCCGAAGCGCTTCATGCCCCTGCGGTCTGCGTAAGGCCGGAGGATTTTGTGATCACGGAGCGAAGCCTTTCGGGGATTGCGTTCAGCCTGAGCAAAGCGCCTTATGACGGGGCACAGTTCCATGTTCCCTTTGTGGCGGATTATCAGGCCATGAATGCATCGCTGGCGCTGATGGCGTGTCAGGTGCTGTTCGGAGAACAGGTTTCGCAGGATATGTTAAAGAATGCGCTTGCCCATACCTCCTGGCCGGGCCGCATGGAGCCGGTGCTGCCGGGAATCTTCATGGACGGCGCCCACAATGATGACGGGATCCGCGTCTTTATCGAAACGGTGGTAAAGATGCCCTGCCGGGGGAAGAAGTATCTTCTCTTTTCCGCGGTCGTGGAGAAGGATTATGAGACCATGATCGATGAGATCTGTACCCAGGCCGATTTTGACGGGTTTATCTTAACGGAGCTGGACAGCTATCGGGCTTTGCCGTTAAAGAACATTCTGGAAACCTTTCAGAAAAAGACAGACAAGCCTGTCTGGAGTTTCGGAAAGATCGAGGAGGCCTTTGCCTTTGCCAGAGAGAAAAAGACAGCGGAGGATCTGGTATTTATCGCCGGATCACTGTATCTGGCAGGGAGCGTCAAGGCTGTTTTAAAGAAGGAAGAGGCATAAATACAGCCTGAAATACAGGAGTACGGAAAAAGGGTGACAGTTTTTGTCGTCCTTTTTTCATTGTCAAATGGACGGAAGTATAGTAGTATAGTTTCAGTGCCGGAGAATAAGGGCTTATGAAAATCTTAAGAATTTGTTCTTACGGATTGTAGGAAATTGCCGGTGTGAAAACCGGGCAGGATATGGTATACTTATTCTTTAAGGTTCTGCAACAATCCGGTGGAGAAGCTTTGCAGATGCGGGAGCTTCTTCGGAGGTACTGCAGACAGTGAAACGGTTCAGAAAGGAAGAAACAGGATGTTGAATTTTGAGGAAGAACTGGCAAAGTTCAAGCCCAGCCGTGACATTGACCATGTGGGTGATACCATTGTAAACCGGGATATCACTGATGTGACGGATATCATGGTGGAGTTTATGAAAGAACAGTACGGCCAGTATGAGGAAGAGGACCACAGAGAGTAGGAAGCAGTATGGAGTGTTTATATTGTCATCATCAGCTCGGAAACGGGAATTTCTGTAATTTCTGCGGGCATGATGTAACCCTGTATAAAAAGGTGGTGCGCCTTTCCAACACCTATTATAACATCGGTCTGGAAAAGGCGAAGGTCCGGGATCTTTCCGGCGCCGCCGTATATCTGAAAAAAAGTCTGGATCTCTATAAGAAGAATACCGATGCCAGAAATCTTCTCGGTCTTGTCTATTTTGAGATGGGAGAGACGGTGGACGCCCTGGCGGAGTGGGTCATCAGCAAGAATCTCCAGCCGGACGAAAATCTGGCGGCTGATTATCTGAAAAAGCTGCAGTCGAGACAGTCCAAGTTAAACCAGATGGACCAGACCTTAAAGAAGTTCAATCAGGCGCTTTATTATGCGCGTCATGACAGTGAGGATCTGGCGCTTCTTCAGGCGAAAAAGGTTATCAGCATGAACCCGAAGTTTGTGAAGGCGTATCAGCTTCTGGGGCTTCTTTACCTGAAAAAGGAGGAGTATGCCAAGGCGGAGAAAACGCTGAAGGCGGTTCTCGCCATTGATGTGAACAACACGGTGGCTCTGGAATATCTGGAGGAGTTAAGGGAGAT
>CAKRJM010000087.1 GCA_934351765.1 uncultured Lachnospiraceae bacterium
GTATAAGCGTGTTTATCCGTATTCGACCCTGGCCTGTGACCTGATCGGTTTTGCATCGGAGGACGGGGCTTCGGGAAGCTATGGGATCGAGCAGTACTATAATGATGATCTGGCCGGAATCCCCGGACGGAAGTACGGTTCCATCAACGAGGATTCCAATGCGGAGACGGTGACACGAGACGCGGTGGACGGCAACACGGTGGTTTCAACCATTGATGTGAACCTTCAGTCCATTGTGGAGAATCAGATCAAGCTGTTCAATGAGAAGATCGGATCGAAAAATACGGCAGTGGTGGTTATGAATCCCAACAATGCCGAGGTTCTTGCCATGGCGTCCTACCCGTATTATGACCTCAACGATCCTTCTGATCTTTCGATAAGCGGGTATTTTACGGAAGAGCAGATGAATGCCATGACCGATGATGAGCGGATGGAGACTCTGAATGAGATCTGGAAAAACTATGTGACCCAGACTACCTATGAGCCCGGTTCTACGGCAAAGCCTTTGACCATTGCAGCGGGGCTGGAATCCGGAAAGCTGTCCACAGCGGACAGCTATCTGTGTGACGGCGGCTGGGATATCCCCAATGGAGGCGGACGGATCAACTGCCACAATCATGCCGGCCATGGGGTACTGGATGTGAAGGGAGCTATCGTGGAGTCCTGCAACGATGCCTTGATGCAGATCGGCTGGCAGATGGGAGCGGAAACCTTCTGTAGTTATCAGCCTGTTTTCGGCCTCGGTGAGCGGACCGGGATCGATCTTCCAGGTGAGGAATATGGTATTTTACAGAGCGCGGAAAATATGAGCGAGGTCGACCTGGCTACCAATTCGTTCGGACAGAACTTTAATGTCACGATGATCCAGATTGCGGCAGCCTATTGTTCCCTGATCAACGGTGGGGAATATTATACGCCGAGAGTGGTAAAAGAAGTGTTGAGCGCCGATGGCTCGGTGGTGGAGACCAATGAAAAAACGCTGGTGCGGGAGACCATCAGTGAAAGTACCTCCGAGTTCCTGAGGGATGCCATGCTTGCCATGGTAGATAACCAGTCCTCCTGGTCGGCGGCAGTTCCCGGTTACAAGATCGGCGGCAAGACCGGAACAGCGCAGAAGCAGCCGCGAAGTGAAAATAAGTACATTGTATCCTTCTGTACCTTTGTACCGACGGATAATCCCCAGTATTTCATGATGGTGCTGATTGATGAACCCAATGTGCCGGATCAGTCCACCGGCGGTCATGCCACGACCCTTACCCATGATCTGTGGGTGGATATGCTTCCTTATCTGAATCTTTATCCGGACCGGACGGACGGAGCGGAGGAGACGGAAGCGCTTCCTGCGGAGTCTCCGCTCCAGAAACCGATCGAGAATCCGGTGGCGCCGGAGAGTGAAGCGGCAGCTGCTGTTCCAACGCAAGAAGCCGGACAGGAGAATGGAGATCCGGATTCTTATGCCAATGGAATTTTCCAGGGACAGGAGGAATAAGCTGTACTAAAAGCACCCGGAGGAGAGCATGACACCAAACAGCACGTATCATCGGCTGAAACTTCTGATCGTGTTTCTGTTTATTCTGGCGGGGTTCGGGATCCTGATGGGCAGGCTGGGTTATCTGATGGTATTCCGGTCTGCTCATTATACAGCTCTGGCAAAAGAGCTTCATGAGCGGGAACGATCCATAAAGGCGGCGCGTGGACGGATCTGCGACCGGAATGGCGTGGTGATCGCGGATAACCGGACGGTCTGCACCGTTTCCGTGATTCACAGCCAGATCACCGATGCCGATGCAGTTACGGCAGCAGTCAGTGAGAAGCTGGGACTTTCGGAAGAGAAAGTCCGGAAAAAGGTGGAGAAGGTAAGCTCCAGGGAGATCTTGAAATCCAATGTGGAAAAACAGGTGGGGGATGAGATCCGTGCCTGTGATCTGGACGGAGTAAAAGTGGACGAGGATTATAAGCGGTATTATCCTTACGGAACGCTGGCGTCCAGAGTCCTGGGATTCACCGGCGGCGACAACCAGGGGATCATCGGCCTGGAGATTCAGTATGAAGAAATCTTAAAGGGTGTCAACGGGACGATCCTGACACTGACGGACGCCAGGGGTGTTGAGCTGGATGCAGAGGCGGAATCCCGAAGGGAGCCGGTAAACGGCGCGGATTTATATTTGACGCTGGATGTCAATATTCAGAAATATGCCGAGCAGGCAGCTGAAAAGGTATTGCTCCAGAAACAGGCAAAAAAGGTTTCCATGATCGTCATGGATCCGAGAAACGGGGAGATCCTGGCCATGGTCAATGTGCCGGAGTTTGATCTCAACGATCCCTTTACGCTGACAGCGGCTTATGAAACAGAACCGGAGACGCAGAGCATGACGGAATCTGAAGCTTCGGAGGGAACTGCCGGGAAGACGAATTCCGAAACACAGTACCGGGATCAGTTAAATGCCATGTGGCGTAATGCCTGCATCAATGATACATACGAGCCGGGGTCAACCTTTAAAATCATCACGGCGGCGGCCGGGCTGGAGGAGGGTGTCGTAAGCCTGTCGGATTCCTTTTACTGCCCAGGGTATAAGATTGTCGAGGACCGGCGGATCCACTGTCATAAGGTGACCGGACACGGAGCAGAAAACTTTCTTCAGGGAACCATGAATTCCTGCAATCCGGTATTTATGGAAGTGGGGCTGAGGCTTGGAAGCTCAGGTATGTGCCGCTATTTTAAGCAGTTCGGGCTCCTTGGACGGACAGGAGTGGATCTCCCCGGGGAGGCGTCTACCATCATGCATCGGGAGGAAAACATGGGCGAGGTGGAGCTGGCAACGGTTTCCTTCGGCCAGTCCTTTCAGATCACGCCTCTGCAGCTTATTACCACAGCGGCCTCTATTGTGAACGGCGGAAACCGGGTGATCCCTCATCTGGCAGGAGAGATCCGTCGGGATGGCGGAAATGCGGTGGAGAAGCTTTCCTGGGAAGGCCGGGGAAGGATTTTGTCGGAAGAAACCAGTGAAACCATGCGTTATCTGCTGGAGCAGGTGGTGGCGGAGGGAACCGGCCACCGGGCTTATCTGGAAGGCTTTCGGATCGGCGGAAAAACGGCAACCTCCGAAAAGCTTCCGCGGAGTGAGAATAAGTATATTTCCTCATTTCTGGGCTTTGCTCCGGCTGAGGATCCGAGCGTTATGGCACTGATCACCATCGACGAGCCGCAGGGGATCTATTACGGAGGAACCATTGCCGCTCCGGCAGTGGCTGAGGTGTTCGATATGATCCTGCCCTATCTTGGCATCGAGGTGGCTGAAAGTCCGGAGGAATAGAAGGTGCCGGAAATAGTCTGAACCTTCAGAGGTTGATTCTTCCGCGGAAAAGAATTATACTGTAACAGTTAGGAAAATGTGGAGAGGTGTGCCTCTCAGGAAAATACAGGAGTGTTCATATGAAGTATGCAGCGATCATCGCAGTGCTGGTATCCTTTGCCATCAGTGCAGTTTTATGTCCCATTCTGATCCCGTTTTTAAAGCGTCTGAAATTCGGCCAGACGATCCGTGAGGAGGGCCCGAAGGCGCATGCCAAGAAAAACGGAACGCCGACCATGGGAGGCCTGGCGATCCTGATCGGTATTGCCGTCACCAGTCTGTTTTTTGTGAAGGATTATCCGAAAATCATTCCGGTTCTGTTTACAACGGTCGGTTTTGGCCTGGTGGGACTTCTGGATGATTTCATCAAGGTGGTATTAAAGCGGTCAGAGGGCTTAAAGCCGCTTCAGAAGCTGGGCTGCCAGCTGATCATCGCCGGGATCCTATGTTATTATCTGATGACCTCTGATGCGGTATCGACAGCCATGATCATTCCGTTTACCGGCGGAAAAACGCTGGAGCTCGGCTGGTTTTTCATTCCGGCATTCTTTGTGATCGTTCTGGGAACCGATAACGGGGTCAATTTGACGGATGGCCTGGATGGCTTATGCACCAGCGTAACGATCCTGGTGGCCGTGTTCTTTACCGTGGTATCCATGGGAGAGGGCCATGCCATTGAACCCATTACCGGCGCTGTTGTGGGAAGCCTTCTCGGATTTCTGCTGTTCAATGCATATCCGGCAAAGGTATTTATGGGAGATACCGGATCCCTGGCGCTGGGAGGCTTTGTCGTATCTTCAGCATTTATGCTGCAGCTTCCGATTTTTATCCTGCTGTTTGGATTTATTTATTTTGCGGAGACCGTATCGGTCATGCTTCAGGTGACTTATTTTAAGGCAACCCATGGAAAGCGTCTCTTCCGTATGACGCCGATCCATCATCATTTTGAGCTGGGCGGCTGGTCGGAGACCAGGATCGTGACGGTGTTCTCAGCAGTGACGGCGATCCTTTGTCTGATCGCTTATATGGCAATGTAAGGGAAAGGAATGACAAAATCATGAACGAAGAACGAACGAAAATACTGGTTGCCGGCGGCGGAATCAGTGGGGTCGGAGCAGCAAAAATGCTTCTGGATACTGGAAAAGGAGTGATCCTTTATGACGGAAATGAAACGCTGTCGAAAGAAAACCTGGAAAAACAGCTTCCCGGTGCGGAAATCGTACTGGGAGAGCTGACCGATGAGATCCTTTCGGAAACGGAGGCTTGTGTTATCAGCCCCGGAATTCCGCTTCGGGCGCCGTTTGTGAAGAAGATCCAGGCGGCCGGAATCCCCATCTGGAGCGAGATCGAGGCTGCGTTCCGTCATGCAAAGGGACGGCTGGCAGCCATTACCGGAACAAACGGAAAGACAACGACTACGGCGCTGACCGGAAAGATTTTTGGAAACTATTACAAGAGCAGCTTTGTGGTAGGAAATATCGGAACTGCTTATACGGCAAAAGCACTGGAGACCACCGGGGAATCGGTGACGGTGGCAGAGGTGTCCAGCTTCCAGCTGGAAACCATCGATACGTTCCACCCGCAGGTGAGTGCCATTTTGAATCTGACACCGGATCATCTGGACCGCCATGGCTCCATGGAGGAATATGTGCGGGTCAAGGAGCTGATCACAAAGAATCAGACCGGGGAAGACACCTGTGTACTCAATTATGAAGATCCGCTTCTTCGGGAATTCGGGAAATCACTTCGTCCAAGGGTTGTGTATTTCAGCAGCAGGGAGCGCGTCCCCGGAGGGATCTGGCTGGATGGCGATCAGATCATCAGCGAGCTTCACGGAGAGCCGGAGGAGGTTGTAAAGACCGGAGAACTTCAGATCCTCGGACTTCACAATTATGAAAATGCCATGGCCGCGGCCGCGGTTGCGGATGCCATGGGCGTGCCCATGGAGGTGATCCGGAAGACACTTCGGGAGTTTACCGCGGTAGAGCATCGGATCGAGTTCGTTGTGGAGCGGGACGGCGTTGCGTATTACAACGATTCCAAGGGAACGAATCCTGATGCGGCCATTAAAGGAATCTGCGCCATGGTGCGGCCCACGGTTTTAATCGCCGGCGGCTATGACAAGGGCTCCGATTATACCGAATGGCTGGAGGCTTGTCGGGGAAAGATGAAGAAGCTGATCCTTCTCGGACAGACGGCTGAAAAGATTGCCGAGGAAGCGAGAAGCCTGGGATACGGAGATTGTTTAAGCTTTGCCGATTCCATGGAAGATGCCATGGCGCAGGCGGCGCAGGCGGCAGTTCCCGGTGATGCGGTGCTTCTTTCTCCGGCGTGTGCAAGCTGGGGCATGTTTAAGAATTATGAGGAACGGGGCAGGATCTTTAAGGAACTGGCACGGAAACGGAACTAAAAAGTTGGAGAGCGGTTATGGCAGACAGGAAACAGAGAAAAGAAAAGCGGGAGCGCTATTATGATTACAGTCTTCTGGCGGTGATCATTTTCTTGTGCTGCTTCGGACTCATCATGGTATACAGCTCCAGCTCCTATGCGGCACAGTTAAAAACAGGAGATTCCCTGTTTTATTTAAAGAAACAGGGATTTGCCCTGATCATCGGATTTCTTGTGATGTTTGCCGTCTCCAAGATCGATTATCACCGGTTTGGAAAGCTGGCGGTGTTAGCCTATGCTCTGGCGATTGTTCTGATGATCGCAGTAAATTTTACCCCTCTCGGAATTGCCTATAACGGAAAAAAACGGTGGTTTGGATTCGGAAGCACCTCTTTGTTCCAGGCGGCGGAGGCGGTTAAGGTAGCACTGATTTTATCTACATCGTCCCTGATCAACCGGTTTTCCAAAAAGATCGATCTGTGGAGGACCATGATCCTGATCGTTGCAGTCCAGGCTCCGTCGATCCTTCTGGTTACCATGAATAATTTAAGCTCCGGTATTATCTTGACAGGTATCGTGTTTGTCATGCTGTTTGTGGCAAGCCGGAAAAAGCTTCGGTTTTTCCTGGCTGCGGCAGCCGTGATCGGACTGATCATTCTGGCGAGGGTATTTGTTGATGTACTGATCGAGCATGGAATTATGCATGATTATCAGCTGGAACGAATCCTGGTATGGAAAAATCCTTCCGCTTATGCGCTGGAGGGCGGTCATCAGGTGCTTCAGGGATTATATGCCATAGGCTCCGGCGGAATCTTCGGAAAAGGGCTGGGCGCCAGCATGCAGAAGCTGGGATTTGTGCCGGAGGCGCAGAACGATATGATCTTTTCCATCATCTGTGAGGAACTGGGATTGTTTGGGGCTGTCTGTGTGATCCTTCTGTTTCTGTTTATGATCTGGCGGTTTGTGGTCATAGCAAACAATGCACCGGATCTGTTTGGAGCCCTCCTGGTGGTCGGTGTCATGGCTCATATCGCTCTTCAGGTGATTTTGAATATTGCGGTAGTAACAAATACCATTCCCAATACCGGGATCACACTTCCGTTTATCAGCTACGGAGGAACCTCGGTAGTGTTCCTGATGATGGAGATGGGAGCTGCTCTCAGTGTCTCCAATGCCATTCGGTTTAAACGGTGAGTGCCATGGAACGAATGAGATGGAGAATCCGACAGGACGAAGAGGGAACCTGGAGTAGAACGGAATGGATCGAGGACGATCCGTATGAGAAGGAGGAGGGATACCGGCAGGACGAACAGTACTCTCACGGGGCGGGACAGAACCGGCCGCGGAAAAAGAGAAAACGCAGTCATGCCCGGTGGATCCTTTCCGGGATTCTGGCTCTGCTTCTTGGCATTGCGGTATTTTTTGCGCTGACAACCAGAATTACGGATATTGAGGTGGCAGGCAGCACCCGTTACACGGACGAGGAGCTGATCAGCCGGATTTTTTCCACAGACAAAGAACGGAATACGCTGTATGCGTTCTGGAATGAAAAATTCGGAACCTAGCAGGATATTCCTTTTGTGGAAAAATACCAGGTACAGATCACCGGACTCCATTCGGCCAGGATCACCGTTTACGAAAAGAGCCTGGCAGGCTGTCTGGAATATATGGGCTCGTATCTGTATTTCGACAAGGACGGGATCATTGTAGAGAGCTCCGGACAGCGGGATCCATCCGTGCCGCTGGTCACCGGACTTCAGTTTCATAATGTGATTCTGTATGAAAAGCTGACGGTAGATGATGACAGTGTATTCCGGGTGATCTTGAATTTATCCCAGCTGCTTTCGGGAAAAGGGATCAGCGTGGACAAGGTGAATTTTGCGTCTGACGGAACCATCACGCTTTACTCCGGTGGGATCGAGGCTGTTCTGGGAACCAGCCAGTATCTGGCGGAAAAGGTTTCGGAGTTCGGGGACATGCTTCCGAAGCTGGAGGGGCGCTTCGGCACGGTTTATCTGGATGGCTACAGCCCCGATGCGAAGAATCCGTCTTATCCGTTTATCGAAAAAGCTTCGTAAAAAATAATAGATTTTTATGAAACTAATAGTTGATTATTTCAGAAAAATGAATTATGCTATAAAAGCGGCAGGCCGGAAACGGCGGAAAACCGCCTTGTGAGCGACATTCAAGGGAGGAATATATTTTGTTAGAAATTAAAATGAACGAATCGGAAAGTTCAGCGAAGATTATTGTAATCGGTGTCGGCGGTGCCGGCAATAACGCTGTTAATCGTATGATTGATGAAAATATCGGCGGTGTGGAGTTCATCGGGATCAATACCGATAAGCAGGCGCTTCAGCTCTGCAAGGCTCCCACAGCGATTCAGATCGGCGAGAAGCTGACCAAGGGCCTCGGTGCCGGAGCAAAGCCGGAGGTAGGACAGAAGGCAGCGGAAGAGACCGCCGAGGATATTACCGCAGCCATCAAGGGTGCAGATATGGTATTTGTTACCTGTGGTATGGGCGGCGGGACCGGAACCGGTGCAGCACCGGTGGTAGCCGGTCTTGCAAAGGAAATGGGAATTTTAACGGTTGGTGTTGTGACAAAGCCCTTTAAGTTTGAGGGACGTGTCCGTATGAACAATGCCCTTTCCGGAATTGAACGTCTGAAAGAGAATGTAGATACACTGATCGTGATTCCCAACGATAAGCTTTTGGAGATCGTTGACCGCCGTACTACTATGCCAGAGGCATTGAAGCGCGCAGATGAGGTCCTTCAGCAGGCAGTTCAGGGAATTACCGACCTGATCAATGTACCGGCTCTGATCAACCTTGACTTTGCTGATGTTCAGACTGCCATGATCGATAAGGGGATTGCCCATATCGGTATCGGCCGTGCAAAGGGCGATGATAAGGCCATCGAGGCAGTTAAGGAAGCTGTTTCCAGCCCTCTGCTTGAGACAACCATTGAGGGTGCTTCCCACGTGATCATCAACATCTCCGGTGATGTTGGCCTGATCGAGGCAAACGAGGCTGCAAGCTATGTTCAGGAGCTTGCAGGAGATGAAGCCAATATTATTTTCGGTGCACAGTATGATGATACTGCACAGGACGAAGCAAGCATTACCGTTATCGCAACTGGACTGGAAACTTACGGTGCAGCAGAAGCGCCTAAGGCAGCAGCACAGCCTGCTCCTGCTCAGCAGACCGCTTCCTACCAGGCATACCGTCCGACTACA
>CAKRJM010000088.1 GCA_934351765.1 uncultured Lachnospiraceae bacterium
GCGGAAGCACTTCCCAGGCAGCCGGTGTCATGGAAGGGATCGAATCCGGCTCCCGTTTATTCCTCATTGATGAGGACACCTGTGCCACCAACTTCATGGTGCGGGACGAGCTGATGAAGCGGGTTATCGCCCCCGATAAAGAACCCATCACGCCGTTTCTTGCCCGGATTCGCCCCTTATTTACCGATCTCGGAATTTCCACGATCCTGGTTGTGGGAAGCTCCGGTGCTTTCTTTCAGCCGGCAGACTGCGTGATCCAGATGGACCAGTATGAAGCTCACGATATCACCGAACGGGCCCACGCGGAAGCCGAACGATTTTATCAGACCGGTGTGCTCTCAGACGGACAGGAAACAACCGCTGAAGCAGAGCCAGGCTCTTCCAAAGCCTTTTCACCCAGTTCGGAAACGCCCTTCCCGTCTGTCCGCCTTTCCCGTTCATGGAAAACAGGAAAAAACCGGCACGGCTCCGACTTCCGCCCGGTAAAGATCCGGACGCAGGGAACCGACGGTTTCTCAATAGACAAGGAGTTTGTTGATCTCCGTTATGTGGAGCAGCTCAGTGATGAGGAACAGGTTCGTGCCCTGGGCCATCTGCTCCTTACCTTTCTGGAACAGCCTGCCTCAGACAAGCCGCTGGCAGACCGGCTAACGGCTCTGTATAAGCAGGTAACAGACGACGGTCTGGAATCCGTCACCAATCCCTCCTGTCCGCCCTTTATGGCCATGCCAAGGCTGCAGGAGCTCTTCGCCTGCGTAAACCGGTTCCGCGGATAAGCATTTTCGCTTTTGTTCCGCTCCCGGCATTTCTTTTCTCTTCGCTTTTCATACTTCTGCCCTGTCCAGACACAGAAGCGGAACCCGGTGGATTCCATTATTCACGATCTCCACGGGTTCCGCTTAACTATTTCTATTTTTTTATACTTCTATGAAAGCTTATGACTCCTTCTTCCTCCGGGCACTGAACCAGGCTCCGAGCATGGCCACGCCGCTTCCTGCTAACAGAAGCAGGAATTTCAGGAAGGAGGTTTCATCACCGGTCGCCGGTGCGGTTGTCACAGGCGTCGGCTTTGCGGGCGTCGGCTTACTCGGTGTCTGAGGCGTAACCGGCGGCTTGGGAGTCGGCTCCTTAGGCGGTTCTGCCGGTGTGTAGGTATTATGGAACTCCAGTGCCTGATGCTCCGATACCTCTGCCTTTAAATGACCCTCGCCGTCATCGGAAACCGTCACGGTAAACGTATGCTCAGCCGTATCGTAGGTGATCCGGTCCTGTCCGTCGTTGACCTCGGTCAGCGTATAGGTGTGAGTCTCCTGCACGCCGGTTCCGTCCTGGTCATCGAAATGGAAGGTAAAGAGTATCCGTCCGTCTGCATCATTGACTGCAGTTACCGTGTTCCCCTGCTCGTCGGTCAGAACGAAGGTAAATTCTCCATCCTTTAGGATCCGTCCCGCAAGGAACTTGTTTGCTGTGATGGTAAGATCCACTCCCTTACCCTCATTGGAAACATAGCTGTTCTTAAACTCCACCTGCTCCCTGGTAAGCTCTGTTACACCATCCTCGGCAAAGTACTGAATATGCTCTGTATCAAAGGTCAGAGTTCCTTCTCCGTCATCGACCAACGGCACCTTCACCTTGTAAACGGTGGGGTCATAGGTCACGCCGCCGCGGTTTCCTGCCGCCTCGCGGATGGTATACCAGCGGATCATGAGACCGTTCATGGTTTCGGCAAGAGCTGCCTCTTCCTCTGTAACCACTCTCACGGGAAGTGCTCCGGCTGTCTGCGCAATGGCCATGTGACCGGCCAGCTCAGAAGCACTCTTATTTTCTGATACAGCTTCTTCCTTCTTTCCTTCCGGTTCATTCTTTCCTTCCGGTTTATTCTCTTCTGCCGGCTCAATTCCCGCCGCTTTGTCCGCTCCGAGGTCAGCCTGAGCGGCTGCTTCTCCCTTCAGAGCCTCTGCTCCGTTTCCGGGCTCCGGTGCTTCTCCCTTCAGAGCCTCTGCTCCGTTTTCGGGCTCCGGTGCTTCTCCGTTCAGAGTTCCAGCCCCGTTTTCGGGCTCCGGTGTTTTTTCAGCTTCCGGACTCTCGACCGCATCTTCTGTCTTCGCCGGAGCGTTTCCGCTGTCCGATCCGTTCGTTTCGGCTCCGGTCCCGGCTCCAGTCTCCGGAACAATTTCGTTTTCAGCTCCTGTTTCCGCCTTCTGAAGCGCCTCCAGCTGTGTCCTCAGCAGCGTATACTGCTCCTGCACGGCATTGAGGCCGATTCCGTTAAAGCGTACGCTTCCGTCTGCACCGTTTTCTGCTGTTCCGACGATCTGTCCGTTTTCATCCTCGATGGTGAAGAAGAATTCTCCCTCCTCCATCTGCCGTCCGGTCAGGGACTTTTTCACTTCCAGATCAAAGGTATCAGTCTCCGGCTGATCGGCATGATAATCATTGGTAAATACCGCTGCATCCACCGCCTGCCACTGATCCCCTGTCAGCTTTTCGTAAACCGGTTCGGACGCTGCCAGCGTACCATCCTTCTGATCCGATACGGTCACCGTCACGCGGTAAAGAGCCTTGTCATATACATAACCGCCCCGTCCGCTGTCCACCTCGCTCATATACCAGGTATAGGCTCCCACCTGTGAAAGTCGGATTTCCGGGAACTCGATGGTTCCGTCCGCCCGGTTCTTCGCCGAGGTCACCAGGCTGGCTGCCGTGCAGGCCTGATCCTGATAAACATTAAAGGTAAACTGTCCGTCTGAAAGGACTTTTTCGGTTCCCTGGCTGGTAGTCAGATTCTTGCTTCCGTGGAGCACAACTGCTGCCGGAGTATCTGCATGGTACGTATTCACAAATGCCGCCGCTGCAGTTTCCCGACTGTGGACCGTTCCGGTCTTTACGGTCTCATCTGCCGTATATCCGTCGGCTGCCGCCTCGGTCACGGTGTACTGGGAGCCCGCCGGAATATTCCTGATCGTCAGGCTTTCCCCATGCTTCAGCATGATCGTATCTCCGGAATGAAGCATCCGGTTGTCATTTGTCGGATATCCGTCTGTCAGCTCGTCTCCGTTTTCATCGGTCAGCCTGATGGTAAAGTCGAATACCCGCTCCGTATCGATTGCCGCCTCGGTTCCGTCTGTGTTTTTCAGTGTTGTCTCTATTTCCTTGGTGATCGCCAGATCTCCAAGCTGCGTGATCTCAGTCGGAACCACGTTGGTCTGATGGTCATCGACAAAGGCGGTATTTTCCACCAGCTCCGCTGCATCCGCATTGATCTGTGCACGGAAGGTTACCTTCACAGCTGCTTCTTCCGGAATGGCACTCAGGTTCCAGGTAAGCGTCTGTCCCGATACCTCCGGTTCCGCTTCGGTTTCAGTTCCGCCGTTAAAGCTTATCCGGGCAGAACCGGTCACATAGGACAGTCCCTCCGGAAGCAGATCCTTCACAACGGCTGCCGCTTCCGCACCCTTGGTGTTTTTGAACATGATCTGATAGGTCAGCTCATCTCCCGGCTTATGCTTGCCTTCTGCGGTAATATCCCACTTTCCGGGCACTTCATTGCTGGTCATGTTGGTCTGTCTGGGATCGCGCTCCCCGACCTTGACCTCTGCCTGATTGTTGATCGGTGCACCTGCCGCACCCTCCAGAACCTTCACCTGGAAGCTTACGGTTCCTTCTGCTCCTGCCTCCTGATTTTCCAGAGTCCAGGTGATCGTTCCATCTGCATAGCTTCCGCCGTTGTCAACGGAACCCTCCACCAGCTCGGTATTGGCCGGGATCTGATCCGTGATCACCACAGTCGCAGGTGCATAGTTTCCTTTTCCATCTGTTTCATAATTCTTCCACCGGATCTCGTAGGTCAGGATTTCTCCCACACCCACCAGAGTTCCGTTGACGGACATCTTTGTTCCGTCTGTCTCCTTCGTCACGTCCTTTAACGGCTGATCTCCGTCCGGATCATAGACGTTTGTAAAATCTGCACCGGATACCTTCTCGCCGTTCTTTGTCATCACGGCTTCTGCCTTCAGGCTTCCGCTTCCGTCATCGGTCACCGTTACGGTTACGAGATAAACACTCTTATCCCAGATGATTCCGGCATTTCCGGTTTCCCTTTCCTCGATCCGGTAACGGTAGCTTCCCGGCTCCGTATACGTGATGGATCCAAATGCACCATTGGGTGCTGCCTTCGTAAGGGACAGCGTATCCGACTCCGGCATGGGAATCTCGATGCCATCCGGCCCATCTGTTCCGATCAGTTTAAACTGGAATGCTTCCTCATCTTCCCATGCACGGCCGGTCAGGGTTTTTGATACCTTTAAGCTGGTTTCGCCGTCCAGCGTCACCGATCCGGCCTTGTAGCTGTTGGTGAAGACCACGGTATGATCCACGGCCCCATACGGTGCCAGCTCTCCGCCTTCAGTAACTGTCGCATATACTGCCGATGCTTCCAGTGTGCCGTCACCCTTGTCTGTTACCGTTACCACCACCTGATACTTCGTTGTATCATAGGTGATTCCGCCGATAGCTCCGGCTGTTTCTGTGATCTCATACACATACGTTCCGACTGCATCAAAGGTTACCGTCTCGCCGATCTGGGCCTTATGATCTGCCTGTCCGGCTTCGATCACCAGACTGGTTTCCGCCGGCAGCGGCGCATCATCACTGATTGCCCGGAGTGTAAAGGTAAACTGGTCGCTGTCTTTCCAGCTGCGTCCTTCCAGAAGCTTCTGTACCTTAAACAGCTCGCTGGTATTCTTTGTCAGAGTTTCCGTTCCGTAGGTATTGACAAACATTACGGTATTTGCTGTATTTCCCTGTACCGTTCCGGTCTTTACGGTCTCATCTGCCGTATATCCGGCAGCCGCATCCTCTGTAACCGTATAGCGGGTGCCTTCCGGAATTCCAAGGATCGTCAGGCTCTCGCCGTGCTTCAGCGTGATGGAATCCCCGGATTTCACCGTCCGTCCGCCGGAGATGGAGAATTCCTCTGTCAGCTCATGATTCTCACTGTCCCAGAAGCTGATCCGGAATGTAAATTCCTTATCGGCATCGATGGCCGCTGCAGTTCCGTCTGCATTGGTCAGGGTTGTCTGTACTTCCTTGGAAATCGTCAGACTTCCAAGCTGCGTAACCGTAGTTGGAACGACATTCGTCTGATACTCATTCACAAAGGCCCGGTTCCGGATCTGTGCCGGAGCACCGTCCTCGATCTTTGCCTGGAAAATTACCGTCACTTCCGCATTCTCCGAAAGTCCTGTGAGATTCCAGGTCAGCGTCTGTCCGGACAGTGCAGGCTCTGTCTGAGCTCCGCTGCCGCCATTGATCCGTACTTCCGCGCTTCCGGTCACATAGCTCAGTCCATCGGGAAGGATATCCTTAACAACTGCTTCCGCGTCTTCTCCCTCCGTATTGTGGAACCGGATCTGATACGTCAGCAAATCCCCGGGCCGGTATTCCTGCTGATCCGTCACCGCAGCCACCGACTTTTCCGGTACATAGTTGGTAATCGTGTTGGTCACCTTCGGATCATGATCTCCGATCGTTACCGATGCCTGATTGGTGATCGGTGATACGGCTGCCGCACTTTCCAGAACTCTCACCTGGAAAGAAACCGTTCCCGATGCCCCTGCCGCCTGGTTCTTTAATGTCCAGGTGATGATACCGTTTTCATTTACGCCGCCGTTGCTGAGGCTGCCGGAAACCAGTGCGGTTCCTGCCGGGATCTGATCCGTGATCACCACATCTGCCGGAGCATAAGCTCCTGTTTCGTCCATGGCAGTATTCTTCCACTGGATCTCATAGGTCAGGATATCACCGACACCCACCATAGCTCCGTCAATCAGCGTCTTTGTTCCGTTTTCGTCTTTTGAAACCGGTGTTACCGGCTGATCGGTGCTGTCATCGTATACATTGGTAAAGACCGCAGTCTTTCCGCCGATCTCCGTTCCGTCCTTCCGCATAACTGCCTGAGCCTTTAAGGTTCCGCTTCCGTCATCGGTCACCGTTACCGTTATGGTATAGACACTCTTATCCCAGGAGGTTATCGCATTTCCGGTTTCCTGCTCTGAAATGGTATATACATACGTTCCGGGCGTCTGATAGGAGATATTTCCAAAGCTTCCACTCTGGTCTGCCTTTGTCAGCTCCAGGATCGCTTTTCCGTTTTGCGCACCTGCCGGCATGGGAATCACAGCGTTTCCTTCATCAGCCGTTGTACTGATTGCCGCCAGTTCAAACCGGAAGGTCTCATTCTCGCCCCAGTCACGACCGGTCAGAATCTTTTCTGCCTTCAGATTTTCCTCACCGCTCAGCGTAACCGATCCGGCCCGATAGGTATTTGTGAAGACTACCGTGCTGGCTGTTTCCGGCGTATAAGGAGTTTCTTCTCCGTTCTCACCGACAACGAAATAGCCAGGGGCTGCCGATAAGGTTCCGTCACCGTTGTCCGTCACTTCAACAGCCACCTTATATTTGGTTCTGTCGTAGGTGATCCCGCCAATGCTTCCGGACTGCTCCGTAATATAGTAAACATAGGTTCCGGCCGCGTCATAGATCACCGTGTCACCAATCTGTACTGATTGTCCGGACTGATACTCGTTGATCCACACCGTGTCGCGTTCCGGCATCGGCGCTCCGTCCTCACCGGTCAGGATAAACTGGAAGGAGTCAGTATCTTTCCATTCTCTTCCGGACAGGACCTTCTGTACCTTAAACAGCGTATTCGTATTTTCAACCAGCGGTGTGGTGGCATATGTATTCCGGAACATCGGCTTTTCTTCTGCTCCGTCATAGAGAACTGCCGCCTCCAGCTCGTTTGTTCCTGCCTTCAGGGCTACCTGAACCGTTACATTTACCGTTCTGGAATCCTTTGTGATTCCGCCGAGCTCTGTGTCATTTTCAGTGATCGTATACTGATAAGCTCCGACTTTATGATAGGTGATCGAACCGAAGAATGCCTGGATCGGATCGTTTCCGCCTGCACTTCCGCGAACCACAGCGGTTTCTCCGCCCTCAGCCGGCATCGGTGCGTTATCCTTTGCGGTCAGAGTAAAGGTGAATTCATCAGTTTCCTTCCATTCCCGTCCGGTCAAAGTCTTGGTCACACCGAGTGCTGTATCACCCTCCAGCGTGGCCGGAACGGTCTCCAGTTCGTTTTGGAAAATCACATTCCTGAACTCACCGCCCATGGACACCCAGTTTCCTTCTGCATCCTGCTTCAGATACGTAATCGTGGATTTCACGATCACGGTCTGTGCTTCCTCTCCGGAAAGCTCTTTGCCGATTACCACCTTTGCCCGGTAAACCTGGCTGCTGTACTGCATGCCGGGTACCTTATCGGCATCGGCGGGCACGGCTTCTTTCATCTCATAAAAATACGTATTTCCGATATCGTCCTCATCAAACGTGATCTCACGGAATACGATATCTCCATTTTCCAGATTCGATGCCGTAACAATGCGGTTTCCATTTTCATCTTCCGGCATGGGGATCTTCGTCTGATCGATTGCTGTCCCATCCGCCTTCTGTCCGGAGACAGCCGATACCTCAAAGGTAAACTGTCCGGCCTCCAGCTTTGTCGCATCGGAGGAATCGCGGTACTCTTTCTTTGCTTTCAGGTTGACCGATTCTTCCACCGCATCAAATACATTGTTGAATTTCGGAATTCTGTCTGCTTCATCTACCAGACTGTCATTTCCGGGCTGTACCAGTGCAATCGTCTTCGATGCACAATACAGATGCCCTTCCCCGTCGTCGGCAACCGTAACGGTCACACGAAACACGGCCGTTGAATAGTCGTAGCCCGGTATCTTTCCGGTGCTTTCCGGAATATACTCAAGGATATCATATTCGTATACGCCCGGCTTCGTAAACGTAATCGTTCCAAAGCTGATGGGCGAGCTGCTGTTTACCGTTGTTTCCACATAACGGTAAGCGGTTCCATTCGCCTGGGACTCCAGTGTATGCACCTGGGCATTGTCCGGCAGAGGATTCGCTTCATTCAGCGCAAGCAGACGGAACGTAAAGGAAAGTCCATCCTCCCAGTCTGCATTTACTAACGCCTTCTTTGCCCGGAATACATCCTCTGTATCAGCAGGATCTCCCGGTGTCACATAAGGCTCCGGATCGTAGATATTGGTAACAACCGCCTCCGGTGCTTCCTCATCAACCTTTCCGGCTTCGATGGTTCCTGTCCCGTTTGTTATTTCCTTTAACTGGTATGCATCGGGAACCACCGGCTCACTGATCTGATACCTCGTTCCGGCCGGAAGATTTCGGATCTTTGCCGTTTCACCGGCCTTTAACGTGATCGTTCCGCCGCTGCTGATGGTTTTCGTCTCAGCACTTCCCGCTGCCGCAGAATTACTGCCTGCTCCCTCCTCAGCATCGCCGTTTTCTCCCGTTTCGGTCTTTCTGCTGATGGTATATTCATAATTCCTGGAATCAGAAAACTCCGTTCCCTCAGGATCATAGAAGTTCACGACAATCGAAAACTCCGTCTCTGTATTGGGATTCATTCCTGTCTCTGCTTCCACATGTTTGGTGATCTGCAGGTCTCCTGACGCTGCAAATCCCAGTCGGCCATTATTGCCCAGGAACAGATGTGCGATACCGTCATCGATCTGCCATTCAAAATCGATTCGCATTCCCGCAGTATCGGTTGTATTCTCATCCTTTCCACCGAGCTGATTATCCAGCGCCCGCGGCATGCTGCCCTTCAGTGTTCCCTTCTTAACATACAGATTTCCGTCTGCATCATTTCCAATCACCGAGGTATCATTGCCCTCTGTCAGCTGAAATCTGATCGAATCATTCACCAGAATGTCCGCATTGGGATCAGCATCCAGAAGCTTGTTATCATAATAAGACCATTTGTAATAATAGATCTTTCCAAACTCCACCGCTCCCGATGCCGGTGTCGTACAGCTCTGATCGATATAGAGCGGCGTATCCTCTGTATAATAATAGAAGGAGTTCGT
>CAKRJM010000089.1 GCA_934351765.1 uncultured Lachnospiraceae bacterium
CATCAGAGCTTCGATCTTCTCAACGGTATCGGGGTTATATACCGGAATTCCGTTGTTTCCGTGGCTGCGTCCTGAGGCAATGGCCTGATCACAGATCCGTTTTTCCGGACCATTTCCAAACGCGTGCATGATCCCTCTGGATTCACATGCCGCCATACATTTTTCATTAAAATCACTTACATCATCCGTCGGATTGAACTGTAACTTAATTGATCCGATGGGTGCCGTGATCAGCGGAAACGCAAAAGCTCTGCCAAACAGCTCCGTGGAAGTGTCCACCGGACTGTTTTCCACAAAGGTATCCATGTTCAGCTTAATACGGCGCCATGCCTTATAATTGTCATTGGCTCCGTTCCCCGGTGCTTTTGACCCCGGCCCCGGCATCAGATTTCCGCATCCAAGTCCGTTGCATACCGGACAGACCTTGCAATTCGGTCCGATGGTTTTTCTTGCTTGTTCCAAAACTTCTGAATACTCCATTCCCCATTCTCCTTTATCCGTTTTGTTTTCACTCCCGTGTCCGCCCGTTTCCGTCTGTACGGCGGTTGATTCCCTCCCGGCGTCTACCTTTCCATTCTAACCAATCACTCTCTTTCCGTCAACCGGCTGCTTTATTTCTTTTACAGGCCGTTTTGCTGTCTGATCACACGCTCCTAACTGATCACTCCGCTGCCTCCAGCATATCTTCCAGAAAGATCCCGTACCCTTTGGTGGAATCGCTGATAAAGACATGGGTGACGGCGCCGACAAGCCTTCCGTTCTGAATGATCGGGCTGCCGCTCATGCCCTGGACGATCCCGCCGGTCAGTTGAAGCAGGCGTTCATCTGTGACCTGGAGCACCATACCCTTGTTTCCGGAGGCTGCCGGATCTGCTTTTAAGATCTCGATCTCATATTCCTGCACGGTTCCGTCCGCGGAGCAGCGGATCACTGCCGGGCCCGGCTCCACATCCTGCTTGAAGCCGACAGGAAGCGACTCACCATCCGGGATCTGATCCGCTTCCAGGCTTCCGAATACACCCGCTTCTGTATTCTTTTTCACAGTCCCGAGGATTCCGTTTCCATATACGATAGTGCCGAGAAGCGAACCCGGTGTTCCGGACCGGCCGCGGATCACATCCTGGATTTTTGCCTTCTCCAGGGTCCCGCCGGAGACCTCAAACCTCTTTCCTGTATCACTGTCGCTCATGGCATGGCCTAAAACACCATATCTTCCGTTTTGCTCCGCATATGTCAGCGTTCCGATCCCCTGGGCATCATCCCGTACCCAGATTCCGGCTTTTATGCTTCCATCCTCGGTTTTGACTGTTTTCACTCTCGTTTCCAGGATTTCCTCCTCCCGGCGGATTTTAAACGTACATGCCCGGCCTTCTGTCCCGGAGATGGCCTCGATTAACGTCTCCTTATCCGGCGTTTCCTTCCCGTCTGCTTCCAGAATATAATCACCGGACTGCAAAACGCCGTAGGCCGGCTCCGTCACCACACCTTGTTCATCTGTCAGCTCACTGGTTCCTACCACCATGACTCCCTCTGTTTCCAGATAGATTCCAACTGCCTCGCCGCCTGGGATCAGTTCTTTCTGTTCCACTGCTTCTACCTGAATCTCTTTTAGCGGCAGCCAGCCGAACAGCTTCACGGTCATGCGGTAGCTTCCTGTTTCCGAACAGGACAACGTAAATGCTTCACGTCCGCCTACCGCCACCGGCTTTCCGGTGATCCGCGCCGCACCCTCCGGGATATTGGAGGGTGTTCCAAGCGCCACCTCTTCATCATCGGATTCCAGTGTTCCGCCCAGGGGAATGGAAAAGCGGAACTGATCCTCCTCTCCGGTGATTACATGAAGTTTCCCCGGAATCCTCCCGCGAAGATACCAATATGAAAACAGACAAGTAAAAAGGATCATGAACCAGATAATCCGGATCAGGATCCTTCTGTAAGTTTCTTTTCGCGTCATGGCCTGCCCTCCTGTACTCTGGACTTGCGCTCCGAAAACCGGATCACTCGTTCTTAGTATGGACAGAACCGGAAATCAAATACGGGATATTTTTTCCGTACAATCTAAAATGATATCCTTCAAAAAAAACTATATCCAAATTGCTTTTATCGATAGCTCTTTGCCAGCGTTTTCATCTCTCTGGCATTCTCCTCCACGGCGTCGGTAATGGTCACGCCGCCCAAAAGCCGGCAGAGCTCGGCGATCTCCTGTTCCTCGTCAAGCTGCTCCACTCCTGTGATGGTCCGTCCGTTTTCTACCTGCTTTTCGATCTTATAATGGCAGTCTGCCATGGCTGCGATCTGGGGCAGGTGCGTAATGCAGATGACCTGATGGCTCCGGCCGATGTCATGGAGCTTCTCCGCCACTTTCTGAGCCGTCCGGCCGCTGATTCCCGCATCGATCTCATCGAAGATCAATGTTCCGATCTCGTCCGTATCGGCAAGAACCGCCTTGATGGCAAGCATGATCCTGGAAAGCTCACCGCCGGAGGCCACCTGGCCAAGCGGCTTCAGACTCTCTCCGGGATTGGTAGAGATCAGAAATTCCATTTCATCAAAACCATTCTCCGTTACGTGATCCTTTTTCGTAAATTCCATAGAAAACTGAACATCCAGAAAATTTAAATCTACCAGTGCCGAACGAATGGATTCGGTCAGATGGAGCGCTTCCACCTTTCGGATTTCCGATAAGGAAGCGGCATAGGTCATAACCTCCTCCTCTGCCTCCAGAAAGGCTTCCTCTGCCTGCTGCTTGCGTGTATCAAAATCCAGAAGCTGATCCCGGCGCTCCTGCCGTTTTCCAAGCGCCTGCATCATCTCTTCATAGCTGTCTCCGTACTTGACCTGGAGATTATGGAGCACATCCAGCCGCTTTTCCATCTCCTCCAGTTCCCCGTCCTCAAACTCCAGCGCCTGCACATATTCATAAAGCGCCCGGTTCAGATCCCCCAGAAGGCTCTCTACTTCCTCCGCCTGGGAAAGAAGCGGCGCCACGCTCTCATCATATCCGGCCGCCTCAAAAAGCTCCCGCACGGCGCGTCCCAAAAGCTCCTGCGCACCGCTCTCATTTCCCGCATAGCCACAGGCACGCCCCACACTCTCGGCAATCCGGCGGCTGTTTGCAAGAAGACGGAACCGGCTCTCCAGTTCCTCAAGCTCCCCCGGCTTTAACCCGGCGCCCTCCAGCTCGCCAATCTCATAATTCAAAAAATCCAGCTCCCGGATCCGCTCTTCACTGCCGATCTCGTAGCTGTCCCGTTCTGCTTTTGCTTCCTCATAAACCCGGTACGCGTCTGAAAGCTTTCTTCGGACAGGTGCCTCCTGGTTTTTTGCATAAGCATCCAGAATCTCCAGATGCTTCGCCTTATGGATCAAAGACTGGTGCTCATGCTGTCCGTGAATATCAATCAGCAGGCCGGTCACGGCCCGCAGCCTGGCAGCGGTCACCGTCTCATCGTTGATCCGGCAGATACTGCGTCCCTGAGAAAGCCGTCTGGCAATGAGCACAGATCCGTCCTCGTCCGGTGTAACACCAAGTGCCTCTAATGCTTCCCGCTTTTCCTCTTCCACACTGAATAACAGCTCCACACCGGCCGCCTCGCCGTCATCCCGCAGGAGACTTCTGGATACCTTGGCCCCCAGCGCCATATTGACTGAATCGATCAAAATGGATTTTCCGGCCCCGGTCTCACCGGTTAAAATATTTAATCCGTCGCCCAGGCTCACATCGGCCTCGTCGATCAGCGCCACATTCTTTACATGCAGGTTCAGTAACATGTACTCCTCCTTTCAGGACACTTTCAGGACATGATCCGCCGGAGCTTCTCCATGACGATGATCGTATCATCCATGCTGCGGTTGGCACACATGATCACATCATCCCCGGCAATACAGCCGACGATCTCATGAAAATGAAGGGCATCCAGCGCTGCCGCCACCGCCATGGCCATACCGGAGACCGTTTTGATCACCAGGATATTCTGTGCCATATCCATCGAAACAAACCCGTCCCGCAGGATCCGGATATATTTGTCATTCAGGCCGCTGTCTGCTTTATGGAGAACCACATATTTCTGATGGCCGCCGTCTACCGCCACCTTTGTCAGCTTCAGCTCCCGGATATCTCTGGAAACCGTTGCCTGAGTTACCTTGAACCCGGCTTCGTTCAGCTTTTCCGCCAGCTCCTCCTGGGTTTCAATATCATATTTTCCGATCAGTTCCACAATTTTGCTATGGCGCTCTATCTTCATGGCTTCCGCCTCCTTTTTTACTCTGCCGACATTTTATGACGGAGCGTCTCCAGAAATCCGATCCGGCTGAGCTTTAAGATCTTTGTGGTCTGCTCCGCTTTCCGGATCTCAATATAATCGCCCTTCCGGAGCGGGAACTGACTGTCACTGTCAAAGCCTGCCAGTACCTCGGTATCGGGCCGTCCTGCCGGAGATGCCGGTTCCAGCTTGATGGTACTCTGATCTGAGAACACAATGCTCCGGTTCAGCATTCCGTGAGGTGCCACCGGAGTCATGACCAGAAGCGATGCCGTCGGCTCCACAATGGGGCCTCCCGCCGACAGACTGTATGCGGTCGAGCCGGTAGGAGTGGCTACAATGATCCCGTCTGCCGCATAGGCACTTAAAAACTCCCCGTCCACATAGACATTAAACCGGATGATCTTAAAGCCAGATCTTCTTCCGATGACAATATCGTTGAGTGCCATGTCCTCATACACCGGTTCCCCGTTCTGGCAGACCGTTCCCTTTAACATCATGCGCTCCTCGATTTCCGCCGGACCACGCTCCAGAAGCTCATTCAGTCCCTCCTCGGCCTGATGGATATCCAGCTCTGCCAGATACCCCAGGGTCCCTAAATTGACACCAAGAAGCGGTACCTCGCTGAACCGCAGCTCTCTGGCCGCCTGAAGAAGCGTTCCGTCTCCGCCCAGAACCAGGGCACAGTCTGTATGGGCTTCCATCGGTGCTTCCGATGCCAGGGTACAGGAAACACCCTTTCCCTCCAGCATGGCACGGATCTTATTCGTCACCGCAAGCTCCGGGTCCTTCTGTCTGTTTGTGATGATGTAAAAATGTTTCATTTCAGTTCCTCATGGGCACGGCGGACAATCTCATTGGGATCGATTCCGGCCTCATCCGTTCCGTTTTTCTCCAGATGGAGCAGATATTCAATATTTCCCTCCGGTCCCTTGATGGGAGAAAATTCCAGATGCTTCCGGCCAAAGCCCAGCTCCTTTGCATAATCCATGACCTTCTCGATCACTTCCAGATGAGTTTCCGGCTCCCGAACAACCCCTTTCTTTCCGACCTTTTCCCGTCCTGCCTCAAACTGAGGCTTGATCAGGCAGACGATCTCGCCATGGTCTGTTAAAATCTCCCGGACCGGAAGAAGAACCTTGGTAAGGGAAATAAAGGACACATCAATGGACGAAAACTCCACCGGAACACCGATGTCCTCCGGTGTCACATAGCGGATATTGGTCTTTTCCATGCAGACCACCCGTTCATCGTTCCGAAGCTTCCAGGCAAGCTGGCCCCGTCCCACATCCACAGAAAACACCTTCACGGCGCCGTTCTGGAGCATACAGTCGGTAAATCCGCCGGTGGAGGCGCCCACATCCATGCAGACCTTTCCAGCCAGTGTGACACCGAAATGGGTCATGGCCTTCTCTAACTTTAAGCCTCCGCGGCTTACATAGCGCAGAGTCTGCCCCCGCACCTCAATGGGTGCATCGGCCGCAAAGGAAGCTCCCGCTTTATCCTCCCGCTGCCCGTTCACAAAGACAACACCCTCCATGATCATGGTCTTTGCCTTCTCTCTGGATTCCGCCAGTCCTCTGGAAACCAGCAGCACATCTAATCGTTCTTTCATTGTTCCATGCTCCTCCACGCCGTTTCTGTCTGTTCTGCCAGGCCGTCTGCCGAAAGCCCCAGAGTATCCCGCAGCGTTCCCACCGGACCCTGCTCCACAAACCGGTCCTTAATGGCTCCGCTTAACACTCTCGCCGCGAGCGCCTCTTCATTGAAAAACGCCGACACCGCTTCTCCGTAACCGCCAGCCTCCTCATTGTCCTCCAGCACCAGAAACAGCCGATGCGTTTCCGCCAGAGTACGCAAAAGCTCCCGGTCCATGGGCTTCACAAACCGGACATTGACAAGGCTGGGCGTATAGCCGTCCGCCGAAAGCCGCTCATATACCGCCTGCGCCGTCTCCATCATGGCCCCTACCGAAAGAATGGCGATTCCGCATCCGTCATAGATCCTCTCGCTTTTCCCAAGCTCGATGGGCGCCCGGTATTCCCGCAGCCCGCTGTAAGCCGTGCCTCTCGGATAACGGATCGCAAAGGGAGTTCCAAGCTGTAAGCCAAAGGTCAGACCGTCCCGCAGCTCATATTTATTTTTCGGTGCAAACACTGTCATATTGGGCATGCCGCTCATATATGACAGATCAAAGGTTCCATGATGGGTCTCTCCGTCACTGCCAACCAGTCCTGCCCGGTCAATGGCAAAAACCACCGGCAGGTTCTGGAGACAGACATCATGAAGAATCTGATCATAGGCACGCTGCAGGAAGGACGAATAAACTGCTACCACAGGCTTTAAGCCGCCTGCCGCCATACCGGCTGCAAAGGTGACCGCATGCTCCTCGGCAATTCCCACATCATAAAGCCGGTCCGGAAAGCTCTGTCCGAACTTCTTTAATCCGGTTCCCTCCGGCATGGCTGCCGTTACTGCCACAATGGACGGATCCTTTTTTGCCTCCCGGCATAAGGTATGGGAAAATGCCTCCGTCCAGCTGATCCCGTTCTTCGGTGCTTTCGCCTTTCCTGTTGCAATGTCAAAAGGCGAAACGCCGTGAAAATGAGACGGATATTTTTCTGCCGGAGCATAGCCCTTTCCCTTTTTCGTCTTTACATGGATCAGGACCGGACGGTCGATCTTCTTTGCTTCCTCAAAGATCCGCACCATCTGGGGAATATCGTGCCCGTCTAACGGTCCCACATAGGTAATGTCCATATCCTCGAAAAACATACCCGGCACCATCATCTGCTTCAGTGCCATCTTGGCCTGGCTGATATTGGCCGCCAGGGATTCACCCACACCCGGAACCTTGGAAAGGCTCTTCCTCACATCCCGTTTTAAGTTGTTATAGCCGCTCCCCAGCCGGATCTTGGACAGATAGCTGGAAAAGCCCCCTGTGCTCTCTGAAATGGACATCTGATTATCATTGAGAATGATCAGAAAATTACTCTTTAGCCTGGAAGCATTATTGAGTGCCTCATAGGCCATTCCGCCGGAAAGCGCCCCGTCACCGATGACCGACACCACCGTATAATGCTCTCCCAGCTGATCTCTGGCCGTTGCCAGCCCTAATCCCGCCGAGATCGACGTGGAGCTGTGCCCCGTATCAAAGCTGTCGTATTCCGATTCCCGCCGCTTCGGAAAGCCGCTCATGCCGCCGAACTCCCGCAGGGTCTCAAAGCCCTCCCGTCTGCCGGACAGCAGCTTATGGGTATAGGACTGATGTCCCACATCCCAGACGATCTTGTCCTCCGGCAGATCCAGCGCCAGATGCAGTGCGATGGTAAGCTCCACCACACCTAAGTTAGATGCCAGGTGACCGCCGTGCTCGCTTACCTTCTCGATCAGAAACTGGCGGATTTCTTTTGCCAGTTCCGGATAACGGGCCGGATCCAGAGCCTTTAAATCCTCCGGATTATGAATTTCCTCTAACATGGTAATTGTTTTCCCTCTATTTTTCTCTGTGGATCAGGGTAAGCAGAAGCTCCTCCAGGAACGGATTGCTCACTGGCAGGCTTTTTAAGTTTTCCACTGCGCGGTTGGAATAGCGATCCACCTCGCCTTCTGCCTGTTCCAGACCCTCCAGCGTCACATACGTGGTTTTTTCGTTCTTTTCATCGCTTCCGACCGGCTTTCCGAGCACCTCCGATGTACTGGTCACATCGAGGATATCGTCCCGGATCTGGAAGGCCAGTCCCACATCCGAAGCTACCTGCTCCATGATCCGCACCTGTGCATCATCGGCACCGCCGAGAATTGCTCCGATCATCAGAGAGCATTCCAGTAATGCTCCGGTTTTTAACCGATAGATAAAATCCAGCTTTTCCGCCGGAATCGGCTTTCCGGTCAGCTCCACATCGACGGTCTGTCCGCCGATCATACCGTAAATCCCGGTCTTTTCCGCCAGAACTCCGATGCACCGTCCCACCAGGTCGGGGCGGTCCGTATCCCGAAAGGCCTTCGCTGCCGTCTCAAAGGCATAGATCATCAGCGCATCTCCTGCAAGGATCGCCATGTCCTCCCCGTAGACCGTCCAGGTGGTCTTTTTGCCCCTCCGGTATTCATCGGCATCCATAGCCGGCAGATCATCATGGACCAGAGACGACGTATGGATCATCTCGATGGCTGCCAGAAACGGCGGAAGCTCCTTTGCCGTCCGCCCGAACAGCCGGCAGCTCTCCGACATAAGAAGCGGCCGGAGCCGTTTGCCTCCTGCCAGAACACTGTAATTCATGGCTTCCATGACCGTTTTCTGAAATCCGGTCTCCTCCGGAAGAAACGCCTGGATCGTTTTTTCAATATCCCCCACTCTTCGATTCATTTCTTCTTTAAAGTTCATGTAAATTCCCACTTTCGTCCAATACAAGCACGTTCTTCTCCACTTTATCGATACTCTCCCGGCATTCCTTTAATAATGCAAGCCCCCTTGCATATGCCTCAAAGGATTCCTCCATGGAAAGCTCGTCCCGCTCCAGCTTCTGAATGAGCCCGTCAAGGGTCTCGAAGGTCTCCTCAATGGATCGTGTCTCACTCATGATCTTCAGCCTGATATACCGCTGTCACCGCTGAATGTACC
>CAKRJM010000090.1 GCA_934351765.1 uncultured Lachnospiraceae bacterium
CTGCAAAGCAGCGTCGGAGCGCAGCACCGGTCTGCGGCTTAAGCGCAAAATAGCAGAACAGCCAGAGCGGAAAGATATATCCGAAGAAGGCGGTTCGGAGCAGACAGAAGCTGCAAAGCGGCGTCGGAGCGCAGCACCGATCTGTGTAGCGCGTGCGTATTTTAATTGGAAAAGAACACGGAAAACGGTTCAGGATAGAAGGAGATTATATGAAAACACATACAAAACGAGTTCTTTTAATAAGTCTTGTCTGCTGTCTTTTGACAGTCTGCCTGGGGCTTTCGGCCTTGGCAACGGGCGGCACTGCAGATGCAACTCTGAGTAGCCTGGAGGTTTCACCGGGAACACTGACACCGGCGTTCTCATCTAATGTATATGAATATCAGGTAGAGGTCGGAGCAGATTGTGATAAACTGCTGGTAAGTGGAAAGACTACTGACAGCGGCGCCAAGATGGTGATTGCCGGAAATGACGGACTGAAGGCCGGAAGCAATGCGGTCATCGTTAATGTGACAGCGGCAGATGGTGTAACCAAAGCAAAATATACCATTACCGTTATTCGCGGATCTGAACAGGGCGAGTCGGGATCCCTCCCGGCACAGGCTGACTCGACCCAGCCGGCACAGAACTCTTCCGGTGAATCCATCGGAAATTCGCCTTTGTCCGGGCCGAATCTCAGCGGAAGCCAGGCTTCCGGAAGCACGGAAAGCCAGCAGGCTGACCAGGCAACGACGTCATCCAGCGGAACTGTGACCAGCGCAGGAAAGACCTATACGCTTTCCGAACCGGCAGAAGGACTTGTTCCTTCCGGATTCATTGCCGTGGATGTGACCATCGGTGATCAGACGGTGAAGGGCTGGCGGTTCAGTGACTCGGAGGCAGAGGGATTCTATCTCCTTTACGGAACCGATGAAGCCGGGAAGACTACATTTTATATTTATGATGCCACCGAAGGAACGGTCATTACAGCACCGGAGGGCATCCTGACCATGAACCAGGAGAGCCAGATCTCCCAGAATCAGTTAAAAACAGCACAGACCAGCTATCAGAAACGGCTGCAGTTCCGCCTTTATATCATTATTGCACTGGCGGTTCTGTGCTTTATCCTGCTGATCGCACTGACAGCTTCTGTGACCGGACATAAACATGGAAAAGAGACGGCGGAAGTATTTGACGAGCCGGAGGAGGAAGTGTCACATCCGGTGGCAGCAAGAGAACGTGCGCGCCGTGCGTATGAGCTGGATGAAGAATACGAAGATGAGGAAGAGGACTTCTATGCGGACGGTGACGAAGACGAGCGTAATTATCATGTGAGCATCGATGAACCGGAGCACGAAGACATACAGGACGAGTTCGCCGGAGAACCGGAGTACGAAGACGAGGCGGATGAGTTTGCCGGAGAACCGGAGTACGAGGATGAGGCAGATGAGTTTGCCGGAGAACCGGAGTACGAGGATGAGGCAGATGAGTTTGCCGGAGAGCTGGAAGATGTAGAAAATCTGGAACTTTTTGATGAAGAACCAGGATATGAGGAAGAACCGAAGGATATTGAAATTTCTCAGAAACCGACAGCACCGGTGCAGGCGGAAAAAACCATAAGGAAACAGGAAGCATCGATGGTAGCCCCGAAACAGGAGAAACTGTCGGAGCGTGATCAGGATGACGATTTAGAACTGATCGATCTGGATTTAGACCTGGATGACAATCTGGATGAGGCGGAAGCAGAACCGGAGTTTGAGGATATTCCGGCGCTGGAAGAGGATGATCTGGAAGAGGATGATCCAGAAGAAGATGATCCGGAAGAAGATCGGAAAGAAGATCTGTCGGAAGATGATTTCGATGTAGATCTGGAGGACCTTGTTCTGGAAAACCTGGATCTGGGAGACGATGTGCCGGCAGAAGCGAACGCTGAGCCAGCTACAGCGGAACCGGCGGCTGCCGAGCCGGAATACGAAGAGAAATCGGAAGAACCGGCGGAGGCTTCGAAGGCGGAGGATGATCTGGATGCAGATTTTGACCTGCTGGAGGCACTGCTTTCGGATTCCGTAAGAAGCGGAAAACCGGAAGGAAAAGACAGCATTGTAAACCGGGCAGCCAGACAGGCCGGCCGGAAAGAGCAGCACAGTGAGGAAGAAGCACCGGTGAATCCTGTGAGAGAGCTGAAGCGGAAGAAATAGGAGATAAGGCCGCCGGGATACTTCAGAAAAAGGATAGATTACGGTATCCTTAATCATATCAAAAGTGGCTGACGCCGCCGTCCTGCCCATGTATGGCATTGGCACATATTTGAGTTGCCGCTGTCATACATGGAAAGTGGATCGGCGGCTGTTCTTTTTGATAAGAAAGAATAAGCTGAAGAGATAAGCACGTTCGGAAGAGGACAGGCGGTTAAGAGGGCTGTGGAGAGAAGCAGCCTGACTACGGCAGATTGGTATTTATGTAGAGACGCGAAAGGCAGATCTTTGTGTTGACATTTCTTCCTCCGGGTGCTATGATGGTACAGAACACTGATATGCGTTAATGCAAACACACTTCAACGCGCGAAAGAATAAGGGGAGAAACGATCATGACATCAAGAAAGGGAAACTTAATGGGAGTCCGCGGAGATCTGAAGGTACTGGATGCAACGATCCGCGACGGAGGACTGTGCAATAATTTTGATTTTACCGATGAGTTCGTAACAGAGCTTTATAAAACGAATATTAAAAGCGGCGTTGATTATATGGAGTTTGGCTATAAGGCAAGCAGAGAACTGTTCAGTGAGAAGGATTTTGGAAAATGGAAGTTCTGTAAGGAAGAGGATATCCGCGCCATTGTCGGCGATAATATTTCCGATATGAAAATCTCGGTTATGGCAGATGTGGGGCGCTGTGATTTTAAAAAGGATTTTCTTCCGAGAAGCGAAAGCGTCATTGATATGGTACGGGTGGCATGCTACATCCATCAGATGCCGGCGGCGATTGAGATGATCGAATATCTTCACAATCTGGGATACGAAAACTGCTGCAATATCATGGCAGTTTCTCAGGTCAATGGAAATCAGCTGGAGGAGGCGCTGGAGATGCTGGTGACATCCAGCGTGGATGTGATCTACCTGGTGGACAGCTATGGATCTCTGTATCCGGAAAATGCTTCGGATCTGGCGCAGTTATACCTTCGCCATGCGGAGAAAGCCGGAAAGCAGGTTGGATTCCATGGTCATAATAATCAGAATCTGGCTTTTGCCAATACCATTGATACCATGTCACGCGGAATCTCCTACCTGGATGCAACGGCCATGGGAATGGGACGTGGAGCCGGAAATTGTGCCATGGAGCTGTTGCTGGGCTTTTTGAAGAATCCCAAGTATAACCTGTACAGCCTTTTGAATTTTATTGAGAAGTACATGCTTCCGCTTCATGAGACTGTGACCTGGGGCTATGATCTTCAGTATATGTTTACCGGCCAGTTGAACCGTCATCCGAGAGAGGCTATTGCATTTACCGAGGAGAAGAGGAAGGATTACTGCGAATTCTATAAGTCGCTGCTGGATAATTTCTAAACGAAGAAGCAGCCTGTAAAAACAGATTTCAAAAAGCAGAAAATCATATCATAAAGAGATGAAGAAGAGTTCCCGTGTATGAAATAGGGGACTCTTTTCTTCTTTCATAGGAAAGCTCGTCCTATGAAAGAAAAGAAAATTCGGGTGGAAAGCTCGCATACGCCCTTGCGAAATCGCTGGCATCATCAAAAAGAACATAAGTTCGAAATTTCTGCTTGCATTTCTCCTTAAACTGTGCTATCATAAATAGCACAAATACGACGAAAGAGGCGGAATATCATGTTGATCAATCTTGATTTTAAAAGTGATGAGGCGCTGTATATCCAGCTTCGCAACCAAATCATTCTGGCAATTGCGACAGATACGCTCCATGAGGGAGATCCCCTTCCTTCTGTAAGGAATCTGGCGGATGATATCGGCATCAATATGCACACGGTAAATAAAGCATATACTGTATTAAAGCAGGAGGGCTTTGTGAAGCTGGACCGCCGCAAGGGCGCAGTGATCGCCGTTGATTTTGACAAAATGGAGGTTATGCAGGAGCTGATGGAGGACATGGAAGTGCTTCTTGCCAAGGCAACCTGCCGGAATATATCCAGAGAAGAAATCCATCAGATGGTAGATACCATGATGGATCAGTTTGAGGGAATTGAAGGAATCTGAGAGATTGCTCAGAGGAGGATAGAATGATGTTGTGTGAGAAATGCAGGACACGGGAAGCGAATATTCGCTACACCGAGGTGATCAATGGCATAAAGACGGAGCATAATCTTTGCAGTCAATGTGCCAGAGAAATGGATTTTGGCCATTATTCGGCCATGTTTGATACGGATTATCCCATCGGAAAGTTGTTGTCCGATCTCTTCGGTCTGACCGGGGAGGAAACGGAACAGGAGGATGCGGGGCTGGATCAGGTCGTATGTCCCACCTGCCATACGGCATACAGCGATTTTGTGAAGAACAGCCGGTTCGGCTGTCCGGACTGTTACGGGGTCTTTGATCTGCTCATGAGTGAGAACATTAAGAGGATCCAGGGCAGTGTGAACCATAAAGGAAAGCATCCGCGGTTCCATTACGAGAACGAATTTGGTACGGAGAGGAAAGCTTCCGGTGCGGAAAACAACGCAGTGGAAAAAACTGGCTGGAATCCAGAGGATGCAGAACGGGAAGAAAAACTGGCGGTTTTGAAATCCAAGCTTCAGGAGGCAATCCTGG
Organism: uncultured Lachnospiraceae bacterium; assembly: GCA_934351765.1. Lineage (GTDB taxonomy): Bacteria > Bacillota > Clostridia > Lachnospirales > Lachnospiraceae > Lientehia. The sequence continues at coordinate 4,757 of CAKRJM010000090.1, forward strand.
AAGAAGAATATGAGCAGGCAGCGAAGTATCGTGATGAGATCCGGGAGTTGAAAGAAAGGACGGAGAAGCATGCTTAAATGGTATCAGAAAACGGAAGAAAGCCATGATGTCTTTGTGGCAGAGCGTGTCCGTCTGGTGAGAAATCTGGCTCATGAGCCCTTTCCGGTGAAGCTTTCCGAGGAAGAGGGGAAGGCGCTGCTGGGACGGATGGAGCGCGGTATGGAAACGCTTCGGGATGAAACAGGCGCGGCCTTTTCAGTGCTGGAAATGCCGGAGCTGGGAGATACAGAAAAGCAGGCCTTAAAGGAACGCCGTGCCATCAATGGCGCCGGAGCCATGAAGAAAGGGCCGGAGCGGCTGCTCCTTTCGGCCGATGAAAGCGAAAGCCTTTTATTAAACGGGGAGGATCATATCCGGATCCAGTGTATCGGAAGCGGAACCGGGCTGGAAGCACTGTGGAAAGAAGCGGACCGGCTGGATGATGCGGTTAATGAACAGTTTCCCTATGCCTTCCATGAGAAATACGGTTATCTGACTGCATATCCGACCAATGTGGGAACGGGACTGCGTGCCGGTGTGACCCTGCATCTGCCGCTGTTGTCCGTGGGGAAGCAGTTCGGAAAGCTGGTCAATGAGATTGGACGGTTTGGTGTCAGTGTCCGTGGCCTGTACGGTGACGGAGCGGAAAATTATGGAGCACTCTATGAGGTTTCCAATCAGAAGACTCTGGGGGTCAGTGAAGCAGAGATTCTGTCACTGGTACAGCAGATGGCAGACCGTCTGGCAGGCAATGAACGGAAAATGAAGACCATGACCCTGAAGAACCATCGCCTGGACATGGAGGACGAGGTGTTTAAATCCTATGGGGTATTGAAATATGCAAAAAAGCTCAGCGTGAAGGAGGCCATGATTTATTTATCTCAGGTGCGTGTCGGTGAGACGGAGGGGCTTCTGGAGTTTCGCTCACCCATGAATTTCTACGGACTGATGCTGGAAATCCAGCAGGCGAATCTGGAGCTTCTGGCTCCGGAGGCAGATCGGGGAGATCTGAAAAAGGCACGGGCGGATCATATCAGAAAACGGCTGCCGGAACTGGTTTAGCCGACAGAGGAGGAATTATGTATAACAATCGATTTTCCAATAAAGCGGAGGAGGCTCTCCGCCAGGCGGCTGCTGCCGCCAGTGCGTTAGGTCAGGTATACGTGGGAACGGAGCATATTCTGGTGGGGCTTTTGCAGGAGGGGACCAGCGCCGCCGCACAGATCCTGGAAAACCATGGCGCGAGCCGGGAGCGGGTGCTGGCGCTGATCCGCCAGCTCATTGCACCGGAGTCGCCAGTCCGGGTAGCGGACCGGAGCAGATATTCGCCGAGAGCGGAGCGTGTTCTGGAAAACAGCGATAAGGAGGCCGTGCAGTTTAAAGCATCGCTGATTGGGACGGAGCATATCCTGATCGCGTTGTTAAAGGATCAGGAGTGTTCGGCTGCGAAGCTTCTGGGAACCATGAACATCAATATCCAACGCCTGTATGTGGATATTCTGACCTCCATGGGAGCCGATGCCTCCCAGTATAAAGAGGAGCTGAATGGAAAGCGGAAGCGGGAACGGACAGCAACACCGACCCTTGACGAGTACAGCCGGGATCTGACGGCCCTTGCAAAAGAGGGAAGATTGGATCCGGTCATCGGCAGAGAACATGAGATCGAGCGGGTGATCCAGATCCTCAGCCGGAGAACGAAAAACAATCCCTGTCTCATCGGAGAACCTGGCGTCGGTAAAACAGCCATTGCAGAGGGACTGGCGGCAAAGATCGTGGAGGGCAATGTGCCCGATACGGTACAGACTAAGCGGCTGGTGACGCTGGATCTTTCCGGCATGGTTGCCGGTTCCAAGTATCGTGGTGAGTTTGAAGAGCGGATCAAAAATGTATTAAAAGAAGTCCGGGAAGATGGGAATGTCCTGCTGTTCATTGATGAAATCCATACCATCATCGGAGCAGGAGGAGCCGAGGGAGCCATTGATGCCTCCAATATTTTAAAGCCGTCCCTGGCACGGGGGGAGATCCAGCTCATCGGTGCGACCACGGTGGATGAGTATCGGAAGCACATTGAAAAGGATGCGGCGCTGGAGCGCCGGTTCCAGCCGGTGACAGTGGAGGAGCCTTCGGAGGAGGAAGCCATCGCCATCTTAAACGGCTTAAAGGGAAAATATGAGGAACATCACCACGTTACCATTACGAAGGACGCGGTGGATGCGGCTGTCAAGCTGTCAGCGCGCTATATCAATGACCGGTTCCTTCCGGATAAGGCCATCGATCTGATCGATGAGGCGGCCTCCAAGGTACGCTTGACCACCTATGCCCAGCCGGAGGAGGTCCACAAATTAGAAGAGGACTGCAAAAAGCTGGAGGAGCAGAAGGTGGCAGCAATCCAGGCGGAGGAATATGAAAAGGCCGGAGAGATTAAGAAAAAGCAGGAGAAGAAGCGGGAACGCCGGGAAAAGCTTCTGGCAAAGTGGGAGCGGGAAAAGAGCAGTAAAAAGCTCTATGTGACAGAAAATCAGATTGCAGATGTGGTATCCGGCTGGACCAGGATCCCGGTTCAGAAGCTTTCGGAAGGGGAAGCAGAGCGCCTGCGCCGTCTGGAGGGAATTCTCCATGAGAGGGTCATTGGACAGGATGAGGCAGTGACTGCCGTTTCCAAGGCAATCCGCCGGGGCCGGGTAGGACTAAAGGATCCCAGACGTCCGATCGGATCGTTCCTGTTTTTAGGACCTACCGGTGTGGGAAAAACGGAGCTATCCAAGGCACTGGCAGAAGCCATGTTCGAGAGCGAGAATGCCATGATACGGGTCGATATGTCCGAGTACATGGAGAAGCACAGTGTTTCCAGGATCGTCGGTTCTCCGCCCGGATACGTGGGCTATGAGGAAGGCGGCCAGCTCAGCGAAAAGGTACGGCGGAATCCGTATTCGGTAATTCTCTTTGATGAGATCGAGAAAGCTCATCCGGATGTATTCAATATTCTCTTACAGGTGCTGGATGACGGTCATATCACCGATGCCCAGGGGCGGAAGATCGATTTCAAGAATACGATCCTTATCATGACCTCCAATGCGGGGGCGTCGCGGATCATCGAGCCGAAAAAGCTGGGCTTCGGAAGTGTCAGCACAGAAGAACAGGATTATCAGTATATGAAGGATGGCGTCATGGAGGAAGTTCGCCGGATTTTCAAGCCGGAGTTTTTAAACCGGATTGATGAAACCATCGTGTTCCATGCCCTGACAAAGGACGATATGGGAGCTATCGTGGATATTATGATGAAGAGTCTCGGCGAGCGGACAAAATCTCAGATGGGAATCAGCCTGGTACTGGAGGAAAGCGGAAAGAGCTTCCTGATCGACAAGGGATATGACCAGAAATACGGTGCAAGACCGCTGCGGCGGACGATCCAGAGTGAGGTGGAGGACCGTCTGGCGGAAGCAATTCTGGACGGATCGATAAAGAAAGGAAGCACTGTTCGGATTCAGGCGGCGGACGGAAAGCTGGAATTCCTGGAATAAGTTTTTGTAACTTTCTGGCTAAATAGCTGGAAAAAAGGCGGATTATATACTATAATAAAAACACGGTTTAAGCGGCGGCAGGCGAACGCTATCTGGTTTTAGAAAGAAAAAATGTGTCTGCCACGACAGGATACAACGATATAGCAGGAGGGCGAAGACGTGCCAGTCATCAAAGAACTTATCAGAACAGAGAACAACGGAACCATCAGCTTCGGCGATTATACCCTTGCCGTAAAATCCAAGCTTCAGGATTATGAGTTTGACGGCGATTATTATAAGGTGAAGACGTTTAACGAGATCACAAAGCTTGAACGGAACGGGATGTTCGTATATGAATCCGTTCCCGGAACAGCGGTAGAGCAGTTCCGGGCAGATGAGACCGGGGTCTCGTTTAAAGTAGAGGGAACGAAAGATACCCAGATTACTCTGGAACTTCAGGATGATACGGAGTACGATGTGAAGATCGGGGACGAGAATGCCGGTGTGATGAAAACAAACATGG
>CAKRJM010000091.1 GCA_934351765.1 uncultured Lachnospiraceae bacterium
GCCCACGCCCCTGTAATCCGTTCCCCGAAGCACTCCGTTTTTCCGGATCATGACATGCTCCCGGCGGAATGCCAGCATAAACCGGGCAAAGGATAACAGATCCTCCTGGAACCGTCCCAGCTTCCAATTCACCCAGCCCGTCGGGTTATCCTGGCAGTAGGCATTGTTATTTCCATCCTGAGAATTTCCCCTCTCATCTCCCGCCAGAAACAGCGGGACTCCCTGGGCCATGGTCAAGAAGACCCATGCATTGCGCAGCTGCCGCTTCCGAAGCTCCAGGATCCTTTTCTTTTTCACCGGTCCCTCTGCCCCGCAGTTCCAGCTGTAATTATAATCCGGGCCGTCTTTTCCGTTTTCCCCGTTGGCTTCATTATGCTTCCGGTCATAGGACACCATATCATACATGGTAAACCCGTTGGTATTGGCCATAAAATTGACTTTTCCACCCCTCCGAAGCTCCGTGACAGCCTGCCCGAGACTGTTCTCGTCTCCCTTTAAGAACCGCCGCATATCATTCTGAAAGTCATCCTTATAAACCGCAAAGGTATTTTCCCGTCCTTTGGGCACCTCTCCCGCCGCACCGGAAAACAGCTTGATATCCGTCAGGGCCGGATCGGAAAGCACCGCCTGAAGGTCATAGGTGCCGGCCAGGTGAAGGCCGTCCACATGAAATTCATAAACCCAGTAATGCAGGCAGTCCAGCAGATACGGCGTCTTTGTTTCCGGTTCAAAATAAAGCTCCGCACAGACCTCCATGCCAGCCTCATGACAGTCATGAACAAACCTCCGAAACTGAAGATCTGCCGGCTCTGCATTCCTTCCATGAACGCAGAAGGCCGCCTTCGGTGCAAACCGGTCTGCCGGTCCGTAGCCCCAGTAATTTAATTTTCCCTCGGTCCTTCCGTATTCATAGGCCTGATGGGCTTTCACAGGCAAAGCCTCCCGAAACTCATAAGGCAGCTGCAGCTCGATCATGGTCACGCCAAGGCTCTTCAAATACGGAAGCTTTTCCAGAATTCCCGCAAAGGTCCCTTTTTTCTTCACACCGGAGGATACATGCTTTGTAAATCCCCGCACATGCAGACGGCAGATCACCGTATCCGCCATGGAAATTCCCGGCTTCTGATCTGCTTCCCAGGAAAAGCTGTCCGCCGGAAATCCATAGCGTTTTTCTTCTCCCGGTTCTCCCCAGGTTTCCCGTCCGGCCGTGCATACCGCATGATCATCCGCCATAAATACACCGTCCACTGACAGACGGTACTCGTACTTATCCGGATCAAATCCGGATAAATCCATATAGCGGATCTGCCCCAGCCGGTTGGCCTCCGGGAACGGAATCACCCGCTCCTCCTGCGCTTCTCCGGTCCGATACAGATGAAGGGCCGCGTTCCCCTCCTTTTCCGAAGAAAAAGCGATGTGTACGAACCCCCGCTCCCGCAATGTGCCCAGCGGAAAGGGCTTCGCCTGCTTCTCAATCTGAATCTCTGTCAAAACCGCCCTCCATTTCCCCGGCTGCGATCCGCTCTGCCAGATCCTCCAGATAAACCCACCGGTCCATTTTTTCTTCCAGTGCCTGCTCCAGTGCCTCTTTTTCTACGGTAAGCTTCCGGAGCGCACTGTAATCGGAAGCCGATGCTTCGATCTGGGCTTCCTTTTCCGCAATGTTATCCTCCAGGTCACGGATCTCGCTCTCGATGGACTCAAACTCTCTCTGCTCCTGGTAGGTAAATTTTAACTTTTTCGGTCCCTTTTTCCAGCTTTTTTTCGCCGTCTCTGTATCTCCCGCCGGACCGCCTGCTTTCGTTCCGCCAGGACTTCCGTTCGTGCTGCCTCCGATTTTCTTTCCGTCATGTTCTCCGGCTTCTTCCGCAGCCGTACGCTTTTCCGCACAGGCCAGTTCATAGTCGGTATACCCGCCTTCATACTGGACAAGCCTGCCGTTTTCAAAGGCAAAGATCCTTCTTGCGATCCGGTCTAAAAAATACCGGTCATGGGACACGGTGATCACGATCCCCGGAAAGCTGTCCAGATAATCCTCCAGGATCATCAGCGTCCGGATATCCAGATCATTGGTGGGCTCATCCAGGATCAGCACATTGGGGGCTTCCATGAGTACCCGCAGGAGATACAGCCTCCGCCGCTCGCCGCCGGAAAGCCGGTCAATCGTGGTATACTGCATGGACGACGGAAATAAAAACCGTTCCAGCATCTGGGATGCGCTCACGCTTCCGTCTGCTGTCACCACATACTCTGCCGCATTCCGGATATAATCAATGACCCGCAGGCTCATGTCCATATATTCATTTTCCTGAGAAAAATATCCCAGCCGTACGGTCTGTCCGATGACGATTTCTCCGGCATCAGGCTGTTCTTCTCCCATGATCAGCTTCATCAGCGTAGACTTTCCGCAGCCGTTGTTTCCGACGATCCCGATCCGGTCATTCTTCAGAAAAATATAAGTAAAATCCTCAAACAGCGTCCGGTTTCCGTAGCCCTTGGACACGCCATGAAGCTCTACCGTCGTTTTTCCCAGACGGCTGGAAACGGAACTCATCTCCACCTGACCGTCCTGCACCGGAGCTTCCCGGTCCCGCAGTTCCTCATACCGCTTAATGTGCGCCTTCTGCTTGGTGGAACGCGCTCTGGCGCCCCTCTGGATCCAGGCGATCTCATTGCGCAGCATGCTCTGGCGCTTCCGCTCCGACGCCTGTGCAATGGAAAGCCGCTCCTCCTTCAACGCAAGGAAGCCCGAATAATTGGCATGATAGCTGTATAATTTGCCCTGATCCAGCTCCACGATCCGGTTGGAAACACTGTCCAGAAAATACCGGTCATGTGTCACCATGATCAGTGCGCCGCGGAACCGTTTCAGATAATCCTCCAGCCAGCCCGCCATAGCCGCATCCAGATGGTTTGTAGGCTCGTCCAGGATCAGAATATCCGCCGGGGCAAGCAGCACCGATGCCAGCGCCACACGCTTTCTCTGCCCGCCGGAAAGCTCTCCCACCGGCTGAGAGAAATCCGGGATCTCCAGGGTATTGAGCATGCTCTTTGCCTGGCTTTCGATATCCCACCGGTTCTGCTCCGTCACATTCCCGTCAAGGACTGCCTCCAGCACGGTCTGCTTTCCGTCAAACACCGGCGTCTGGGGCAGGAACCGGATCTGAAGCCCGTTTCCTCTTGTCACAGTTCCCTCGTCCGGCTCCTCCAGCCCCGCCGCGATCCGGAGAAGCGTACTTTTTCCCGTTCCGTTGATTCCGATGATTCCGACCTTCTCTCCCGTTCCGAGGGAAAACGCCGTGTGGTCGAACACCAGCCGCTCGGTATAGGATTTGGTCAGATTCTCCATAGTCAAAAGGTTCATAAGTCAATCTCCAGCTCTACCGGGCAATGGTCGGAGCCCATCACCTCCGTATGGATAGAAGCGCTTTTCAGCCTGTCCTTCAGGCACTCCGATACGCAGAAATAATCGATCCGCCACCCGGCGTTTTTCTCCCTGGCCTTAAACCGGTAGGACCACCAGGAATAAACCCCCTCCTTGTCCGGATAAAAATACCGGTAGGTGTCAATAAAACCGGCGTCCAGAAGCTCCGAAAACTTTGCCCGCTCCTCATCCGAGAAGCCGGCATTCTTCCGGTTTGTCTTCGGATTTTTCAGATCGATCTCCTGATGGGCCACATTTAAATCCCCGCAGAAGATCACCGGCTTTTCCATCTCCAGGCTCTTTAAATACGCACGGAACGCATTCTCCCAGGTCATGCGGTAAGGCAGCCTTGCCAGCTCGTTCTGGGAATTTGGCGTATAGCAGGTCACCAGATAATACTCCGGATATTCCAGTGTTAACACCCGTCCCTCCGTATCATGCTCCGCGATCCCGATCCCTCTCCGGACCGAAAGCGGCTCCTCCTTCACAAACACCGCAGTCCCGGAATACCCCTTTTTTTCCGCATAATTCCAGTACTGGTGATACCCCGGAAGCTCCAGATCGATCTGTCCTTCCTGCAGCTTCGTCTCCTGCAGGCAGAACGCATCGGCGTCCGCTTCCTTAAAATATTCTAAAAATCCCTTGCCCACACAGGCCCGCAGCCCGTTGACATTCCAGGAAATCAGTTTTTTCATGACGTTTTTCTCCCGTCCGTTTTCCAATTTCGGGCAATCCGATTCCTGTCCCGATATCTTTTTATTATACCCTATCTGAGAAAGAGCGGCAACTGAAAGTTTCGGGAGAAATCCGGCCGGAAAATTTTCGAAACTTTCAGGATTTTCCCGGTTCTTTCATTTTCCCTCCCCTTGCAACTTTCCTCAATGCGTGTTAAAATATAAAATTGGAGTTTGTATATCTACTCCAAGCATCTTACAGAAAGGAACGTGTACTAAATGACAAAAATAGATATTTTTTCCGGCTTTCTTGGTGCCGGAAAGACCACTCTGATCAAAAAACTGATTGCCGAAGGCTATAAGGGTGAAAAGCTGGTCCTCATCGAGAACGAGTTCGGTGACATCTCCGTAGATGGCGGCTTCTTAAAGGATTCCGGCGTTGAAATCACCGAAATGAGCTCCGGCTGCATCTGCTGCTCTCTGGTGGGCGATTTCCGTGAATCTCTCCACAAGGTCATCGACCAGTTCCATCCGGACCGGATCCTCATCGAGCCCTCCGGTGTCGGAAAGCTGTCTGATGTGATCAAGGCTGTTCAGAACGTTGCCTCCGATGATGTGGTATTAAACGGCTTCACCACCGTTGTGGACGCCTCCAAGGCAAAAATGTATATGAAAAACTTCGGTGAGTTCTTCAATAACCAGATTGAAAATGCCGCCTGCATCATTCTTTCCAGAACCGACGGCATCAGCGAGGAAAAGCTGGATACCGCTCTGTCCATCATCAGGGAAAAGAATCCCGAAGCCGTTGTGATCACAACGCCCTGGGATAAGCTCTCCGGTGCTTCGATCCTGGAAGCCATCGGCCGGGAAACAACACTGAAAAAGACTCTGGCCGGCATGCTGAGCGAGGCTGAGGAAGAGGACGTATGCCCCGTATGCGGCGGCCATCACCATGACCACGACCATCATCATGACCATGACGAGCATGAGCATTGCTGCGATCATGACCACGATCACGACGAGCATGAGCACCACCATGATCACGACCATGAGGACCACGATCACTGCTGCGATCATGACCACGACCATGACGAGCATGAGCACCACCATGATCACGACCATGATGACCACGATCACTGCTGCTGCGGTCATGACCATGATCATGAGGGACATCATCATCACCATCATCACGGCCATGACGCCGACGAGGTATTTACAAGCTGGGGCGAGGAGACTGCTCACAAGTTCACCGAGGAGGATCTCAACTCCATGCTCACTGCTCTGGAGGATTCCGAGAAGTACGGTATGATCCTCCGCTCCAAGGGCTTTGTTGCCGCCGCAGATGACGGTGACTGGATCTACTTTGACTATACCCCCGGCGAGATCAATATCCGCCGCGGCAGCGCAGACGTGACCGGACGGATCTGCGTCATCGGTTCCAAACTCCGGGAAAATGAATTAAAGGAGCTGTTCCGTCTTGGCTAAACGAAATGAACCTCAGGAGATTCCCGTATATCTGTTCACCGGCTTTCTGGAAAGCGGAAAGACCTCCTTTATTCAGGAAACGCTGGAGGATCCCCGCTTCAACGACGGCGAGCAGACACTTCTCCTCCTCTGCGAGGAAGGCGAAGTAGAATATGATTTCAGTAAATTTGCTTCCCAGAACGTGACCTGTGAGGTTCTCGAAGATGAGGAAGATTTGAACCCGGTCAACCTGGAAATGCTTCTTGCAAAATCCGGAGCAACCAGAGTGGTATGCGAGTACAACGGCATGTGGATGATCACCGATTTCTACGCTGCCATGCCGGAGAGCTGGGCGGTCTATCAGGAATACTGCTTTGCCGACGCCCGCACCATCATGGGCTACAATGCCAACATGCGCCAGCTCACGTTTGACAAGCTGCAGAGCTGCGAACTCATAGTCTTTAACCGGTTCGACAAGTCCATGGATCAGATGGAATTCCATAAAATGGTCCGGACGGCTTCCCGCCGTGCCCAGATCGTCTATGAGCATGCGGACGGCACCACCGAGTATGACGAGATCGAAGATCCCCTGCCCTTTGATATCAACGCTCCCATCATTGTCATCAACAATGAGGATTATGCGATCTGGTATCGGGACATGTCAGAGGATCTGAAAAAGTATGAGGGCAAGACCGTCATGTTCACGGGGCGCGCCTTAACCCGCCGCACGGCCTCCAATTTCTTTATCATCGGCCGTCATGTCATGACCTGCTGCGCTGCTGATATGCAGTTCGCCGGTCTGGTCTGCTGCTGGGACAAGAACAAGATTGCTCAGTTAAAGAATGACCAGTGGGTAACCGTCACTGCCACCGTCAACCGCAAGTTCCATACCGCCTACGGCGGCCGCGGCCCGGTTCTTACCGCAAAAGATGTGGTCAACGCAAAAATGCCGGAACCTCAGGTAGCAACGTTCTATTAAAAGCCCTTTCGTTTCATAGGTTTTCTTTTACGCCAAAACCGCACCGGATCTCTCCGGTGCGGTTTTGTTTGGGTTGGGTATATTTGAAAAAGACTTAGAAGCAGGTATAAGCGCCGTCAACGATGATGTCGCTGCCGGTGGTGTAGCCGGAAGCATCGCTTGCCAGATACAGGATTGCGGGAACCAGCTCTTCGGGCTTGCCCATTCTGTGCATCGGCATTAACGGTGTCCATGCATCCTTTAACTCCTGGGGAGTATCAACGGACATAGGTGTTGCGATATATCCCGGGCTTAAGCTGTTTACGCGGATTCCGTAGGGAGCCCACTCCAGAGCCAGAGAACGTGTCATATGCATAACGCCTGCCTTGGAAGCATTGTAGGAGCACTGCCACTGAGGAATATTTGCGATGGTGCCGGACATGGAAGCCATGTTGATGATGCTTCCGTGGATGTTGTTGTCAACCATGATCTTTGCTACGGCACGGGCCATGATGTACTCACCGGTCAGGTTTACATCAATAACCTCTCTCCAGTCCTCAACGGTTGCTTCAAAGGTGCTCTGATGCTTGCAGATACCGGCATTGTTGAATACCACGTCAATATGACCGGACTTCTTCATGATCTCAGCCAGAGCTGCGTCAACGTCAGCTTCCTTTGTTACGTCTGCACGTACAAAGTAGCATTTTCCGCCGGCTTCTTCGATCAGCTTAATGGTCTCATCTGCATTGCTTCTTGCGATGATGACAACCTCAGCACCTGCCTTGGCAAGGCCGATTGCTACGGTCTGGCCGATTCCGCGGCCGCCGCCGGTTACGATAGCAACTTTTCCGGATAAACCGAATACTTCGTCTAAATAGCTCATAATATTCTCCTTTTTATAATGAAATGTTCTTCATGTACCCGTTTTTACAGGACGCTTTGCCGAAGCAGGCTTTATTCTGCATCCTTGTTGATCCTGATCACGCCCTTAACGATGTCAGCCTTCTTTGTGATGCTGTCATCCATGGCCTGCTGCGCATCATCCAGATCATAGATATTGGTAACGATCCCCTTTAAGTTTACCTTTCCGGAAGCAACTGCTTCAATAGCCATCGGGTAAATATGACGATAACGGAATACCGTCTTGAAGGTCAGCTCCTTATCAAGCGCCAGGCTGATGGGCAGTGTCAGCTCACCGGTCTTGGAATAGCCGACTAACACGATGGTCGCACCCTTCTTTGTGCACTGGATTGCCTGTCTTGTGGTAATCTCGGTTCCCGCTGTCTCGATGACAAGATCAGCACCCTTGCCGCCGGTGAGACGCTTCACCTCTTCCACCATATCAACTTCCTTGCTGTTGATCACGCCGGTTGCACCAAGCTCCATGGCCTTTGCCAGACGCTTCTCCATGATATCAACCACATAAACCTTGGAAACACCCATGGCCTTGCATGCCATCATGGAAACCAGACCGATGCAGCCGGAACCGGTCACAACGGCAGTCATGCCTGCCTGTGCGCCGCCCTGTCTTGCTGCATGGAAGCCGACAGCCAGAGGCTCGATCAGCGCGCCCTCCATGGTGCTTACGTTATCGGGAAGCTTGAAGCACAGGTCTGCTTCATGAGCCACATATTCCTGGAATACACCGTCGACGGGCGGTGTTGCAAAGAATACTACATCGGGGCAGAGGTTGTACTTGCCCTGCTTGCAGAATTCACAATGTCCGCAGGTCTTTCCGGGCTCCAGAGCAACCCGGTCTCCCACCTTCAGATTGGTTACATTTTCACCGACTTCAACAACTACGCCTCCGGGCTCATGTCCCAGTACAAAAGGCGGTTTTACCACATAGTCACCGATGGCTCCGGTCTCGTAGTAATGGATATCGGAACCGCAGATGCCAACATAGTCCAGCTTTACCAGAACCTCATCTGCCTTGGGTGTCGGGATATCCCGCTCTGTAAAGCCCATCTTCCCGATTCCTTCCATGACTGCTACTTTCATTTTGCCTTCCATGGCCTGTCCTCCGTTACTTCT
>CAKRJM010000092.1 GCA_934351765.1 uncultured Lachnospiraceae bacterium
CTATTTCATCCCCCGGCTTTGATATTGAATTCCGGCTCTGGATTTTCTTACCAGTCTCCAGAATTTCCAGGATACTCATTTCTGCTCCGGCGGCCTCTGTATTCCCAAACGGAACGGAACTGCATGCAAGAAGTACCGCCAGCGCACCTGCAGCCACCCTCATTTTTTTCATATTATTTATCCGCCTCCGAAAAAGCCGCCGCAAAATCACTTTTACGGCGGCCTGATTTCTTTTCACTGATTCTGTTTTTCGTGTTTATTTCACATTTTTATAAATCTGCTGTGCCTCAGTAACATTAGACGCCAGCCCCTGATTCAGAATATCGATCAGTTTATCCAGCCGGTCCTGATCCATAAATTCCTTTCCGATATAAGGACCATACTCGTCTGTAAAAGCGATCGTTTTTGCCTGGACACTGTCACTGGTCTCCCGGTTCGCCGCCGTTACCTGCTTCAGCTGTGCCTCAAGACTCATCAGCTTTTCCCGATGGTTCTCCCGAATCTCCGCTTCCAGTTCTTTTCTTGTCTGGTTTTCAAAAAAACTCAACGCTTCCTGCTTCCTCGATGCGACAGCCTCCAGTTCCTGTTCAATTCCGGAAATTTCCCTGTCATATTTTCCGAGATTATACAGTTCCTCATTCTTATCCCGCTCAATGGATTTTGTGATCACTTTGATCTTTCGTCGGTTCGCCTCGATCATATCGCGATTCTTTCTCGCATCTTTCATAAGCTCCAGATGTTCCACCTTTGAGCGGTTGTTAAGGGCAAGATAGGCCCCGCATAAGATCACGATGTCTGCAATGTAGATCACCACCAGGATCCAGAGTTTATGAATCGGAATCAGCCAGTAAATTCCACAGGGCAGGACAAAAAAACCGATAAAAAACGTAAGCAGGAGAATCAGAATCTCCTTGAATCCCTTTGTAAAATACAGTGCATAATAAAACTTGGTATTACAGATCGACGGTACTCCGTTCTGGTGAAACTGTGTTGCTGTCTGAAGCTTTAACTGACGGTTTTCTTCCCGAAGCTGTGCTGTTTCACTGTCAATCCGGCTTCTCACGCCCTGGTTTTTCGCTTTTTCCCGGCGCATTCTCGCCTTTTTTAGCTTATCCTGCGTCTTCGTAATTTCCCGGTCGTAGCTTATGGTAATTTCATCTTTCCGCTTGCTGATAGTATCACTGATCTCCTCGGCAACATCTTTTTTTTCAGCTGCTACCGCTCTGGTCAATTTTTTCTCCTCAGTCTGCAAACGGCTGCTCTTTGCTTTTTCCGCCTCCAGCTCGGCAAGGGCCGCCTTTGCTTCCTGCAGAAAGCCTACATGATCCTGTATATCGCGTGCCATTGTCATCCTCCTGTATAAGTATCTGCTCTGCTTTCTAGTTTACCGCACTTTCGGATCCCAGGCAAGCATATTTCTGGCGAAAGCGGTCTCCCGGAACAACGATATAGCACTTCCGGTCATCTGCATTTCCGACTTCCGCTTCATTCCGCATCTTTTACAGTCTTCCCACTTTTCTTTCTATCCATTCCATGGTAAGATGAGAGCAATCTGTTTTTGAATCACTGTTTTTTATATACAGGAGGTCTGTCATGTTTCGTCTCTGGGGAAAAGAATTTCACAATAACCATCTGCTCAAGGATCTTGTCATCTGCAACGATGATCCTTCCCTAAACCGTACCCGGAAAATCTTTCAGGGGTTAGAGGAAATCTGTGTTGCATTTGACCTCAGTGTACCAATCTGGCTGGACTCCACCGTGGAAGATTTCCGCCGCCATTCCAAATGCCGTTTTACCCAGGACTGTTTTATTGAACAGATTGATTTTGATTTTCTGGAAATTCAGGTGATTGAAGAAGATTAGAATTTGAGAGAAATTAAGACCCGATCAATCAATTTGTAAAAATACGCAAGCCACACTTACCCTTCGATACTCAGCCCCCGCCGCGGGCGGAATTCTCCGCCCGTTTCGCTGGGGTTTTCCTGATACTGCACATCTATTTTATTTGTCCTGTTTCAGATCTTTGCCGTCCATTCCGGCTTTTCAGGAACCTTTACAGTCTCTTTAACAGTTCTTCACGCTGTGCCTCATAGCCGGGTTTTCCAAGAAGTGCAAACATATTCTTCTTATAGCTCTCCACTCCTGGCTGATTAAAAGGATTCACTCCCAGCACATAACCACTGACACCGCAGGCAAACTCATAGAAATAGAACAGCTCTCCCAGATAAAACTCGTTCTGCTTCGGTACAGACACCTTCATGTTGGGAACCAGGCCGTCGGTGTGTGCCAGAATTGTTCCATTCATGGCATTCTTATTAACAAAATCCATATCCTTTCCGGCAAGATAATTTAAACCGTCAAGATCCTCGGCCTCTTCTTCAATCAGGATCTTTGCATCCGGTTCTTCAATGGAGATCACAGTTTCCATCAGGTTTCTGGATCCGTCCTGAATAAACTGTCCCATGGAATGGAGATCCGCAGTCAGATCCACTGCTGCCGGGAAAATCCCTCTCTGATCCTTGCCTTCGCTCTCGCCGTAAAGCTGTTTCCACCACTCGGAAACATAATGAAGACTGGGTTCATAGTTGGCAGTGATCTCAATGCACTTTCCTTTTCTCAAAAGGATATTCCGAACTGCTGCATACTGGAGCGCATCATTCTCCTCGAACACATTTTCCAGCGCACGTGCTCTTCCAGAAGCCGCACCGGCCATCAGCTCATCAATGTCCGCTCCGCTTACTGCGATGGGAAGCAGTCCCACAGCTGTCAGGACAGAAAAACGTCCGCCTACATCGTCCGGAACTACAAACGTCTCGTAACCCTCTTTGTCCGCCAGCGTCTTCAATGCACCTCTTGCCTTATCCGTGGTTGCGTAGATACGCTTCTTTGCCTCTTCTTCGCCATACTTGTCGATGAGGACTTTCTTTAAAATACGGAATGCAATGGCAGGCTCTGTTGTTGTTCCGGACTTTGAGATCACATTGATGGAAAAATCCTTTCCCTTTAACAGATGGATCAGATCATTCATATAAGTTGTGCTGATGTTATTTCCTACAAAATAGATCTCCGGAGTTTTTCGCTCTTCCTTTGTCATACAATTATAGAAATTATTTCTGAGGAACTCAATGGCCGCTCTTGCTCCAAGATAAGAACCTCCGATTCCGATCACCAGAAGCACCTCAGAATCTCCCTGGATCTTTGCCGCTGCTTTTTTAATCCGGGCGAACTCTTCCTTATCATAAGCCACGGGAAGATCGATCCAACCAAGAAAATCATTTCCGGCCCCGCTTCTGGATACCAGTACCTCTTTCGCGTCCAGAACCAGCTTTTTCATATTCTCGATCTCATGATCGGAAATAAAGGACATTGCCTTACTGTAATCAAATGTTACCTGCATAGTTTTTCTCCTTTTTGTATCCTCCGTTATCGGAATGGACGTTTTATTTTTTATTATACAAAATTCACAGACTTTCTGCAAGCAAAACGTTCTGTTTTTAGCTATTCATACAAATATTCCTGAATAATATCTTCAATCAGATGTTCCTCCTCCTCGGTCAGCTTTCTGGGCTTTCCATCTTTCCGCCCGGCCGCGATCCGTTCCAGCCGTTTCCGGAACGCTGCCTCGTCCGGCTCCCGGCCTGCCGCTTCCTCCTGCGTTCGGAGTCTGTCCGTGCTGCATTCAATATCCGATGGCTCTGCTCCGACAGTCATCGCAGCCTCCGCACTGCTGCTTTCTACTGTCCGTTCTGCTCCGCTTTCTTCTGCTCCCCGCATCTGTTCATTTTCACCTGTATACGATTCTGCAGTCATCTGCCGACCGGAACGCAGTCTTCCTGCCAGAATATTTTCATAATAATCCAGAATAAACAGCTCCAGCCTTTTTTCTTTTCCGGCGGTATCACAAGCCTGCTCCCACCAGAGCATGGCTCCGCCAAGCAGAATTCCGGAAATTACATACAGGCTTACCGTCCGGCTCTCCCCGCCGTACCAGTAGATCAAAAATGAGGATGCTGCCCCCAGCAGTCCCACAAGCGTTGCTGTCAGACGGTTCACTCTGCCAAAGCTGCCCAGCCGGATTCCCATGAATCGATACTGTTTCAAATTCTTTTCCACATAAATTGGAATATTTTCCACCTGTCCGCTGGAACGATAAAGATTCTCAAACTTCACTTTCCATTGCTTCAGATATTTGTCTTTCACCGTTCCCATACTGCCTGTCTGACGCAGAAGCTTCCGCAGCCTGGCTGTTTCCAGAGCCTTACTGAACACACCAAGGACACTGAGCACGATCATGGCATACCATACCGTTCCTGTCTTAAAAAAATTCAATACCATAATAATTCCCCTTTCTCATCCGGACTTTCCCGGTTTCTTTCTGCCCCGGCCTATCCGCGCGCAACCGCCGGAGATTGTCCCCATTGTATAACGCCCGCCTTATAGATGAGAAGAAAAATCGTTCGTATTCTTTCGACAGGATCTTCCCTGAACCGGTTCCGGTCAGGCTTTAAGTTCCTTCGCCATTGCCTTTACAAGGGCCACTGTATGAGCAATCGCTTTTGCCTCAAACTCCGGATAATCCATAGATGCACTGTCATCTGCCTTATCAGAAATCGCGCGGATCACCAGAAACGGAATTCCATTGAGATATGCTGCCTGACCAATGGCCGCTCCCTCCATCTCTGTACAGAAGCCCCCAAATGTCTGAACCAGCCATTCCTTCTTTTTCTTATCTGCAACAAACTGATCACCACTGAGAACCCGTCCCTCAAAACTCCGAATATCCGGATTTACCCGCGCACAGCATGCTTTCGCACAGTCGATCAGCTTCTTGTCTGCCTGGAATGCCAGTGTATCCATTCTTGGAATCTGCCCCTCCGGATAGCCGAATGCTTTCGCGTCCATATCATGCTGAAGTGTGTCGGTAGACAGTACAATATCCCCGATATTGATCTCAGACTGAAGCGAACCGGCAATTCCGGTATTGATCACTGCCTGTACCTGATACACATCTGCCAGGATCTGTGTGCAGATTCCTGCATTAACCTTTCCGATTCCGCTGCGTACCACCACAGCCTCCTGTCCTTCCAGAAGTCCCTTATAAAAATCCATGGATGCACGATGCTCCACAGTAACCTCTTTCATCACTGCTTTTAACTGATTAACCTCTTCCTCCATTGCACCTATAATTCCAATCATCGGTTCAACCTCCTTCAATAACGTTCTCTAACTTTCTATTATATCTGCCGCAGCGGACGCTGGCAATGAAAAAATAGATACAATTTCCGTGATTTATGTTATACTTGCGTAAAAGGAGGATCAACATTATGAATACTTATAAGACACGCGGCGTCTGCAGCCGTGAAATTCGATTTGATATTGACGGAAACACTATCAAAACCGTTCAGTTTGTCGGAGGCTGTTCCGGCAATACCCAGGGTGTTGCCAGGCTGATTGAAGGCATGGATATTGACGAAGCCATTCAGCGGATCGATGGCATCGACTGCGGCGGCCGTGGAACCTCATGTCCGGATCAGCTTGCCAGAGCACTGAAGGAATATAAAGAAACCCATTAAGCTCCAGGAGTATATCCCATGAAAAAAATCGTTCTTACCGGCGGCGGTACCGCCGGACATGTTACCCCGAACCTAGCTCTGATCCCGGTTCTGAAAGAGCATGGTTATGAAATCCAATACCTCGGTTCTTATCACGGAATCGAAAAAGAGTTGATTGAAAAAGAAGGGATTCCCTATACCGGAATCTCTTCCGGAAAGCTTCGCCGTTATTTCAGCCTCAAGAACTTCTCTGATCCGTTCCGGATCTTAAAGGGGTATTCTCAGGCCTGTCGGTTTTTAAAGAAAGAAAAACCAGATGTGATCTTTTCCAAAGGCGGTTTTGTTTCTGTTCCGGTGGTTCTGGCAGCAAAACACCTGCATATCCCGGCAATCATCCATGAATCAGACATGACTCCGGGCCTTGCCAACAAGCTGTGCATTCCGTCGGCCCGAAAGGTCTGCTGTAATTTTCCCGAAACCATGAAGTATCTCCCTGCCGATAAGGCCGTTCTTACCGGATCTCCGATCCGTCGGGAGCTGTTAAACGGTTCTCCCCTTGCCGGCTATCAGTTTACCGGATTTTCTTCCGAGAAACCCGTACTTCTGATCATCGGCGGAAGTCTTGGCTCCGTAAAAGTCAACCAGGCTGTCCGTTCCATTCTTCCGGAACTTTTAAAGACCTGGCAGGTCGTTCATCTGTGTGGAAAGGGGAATCTGGATCTCAGCCTAGATTCTCTGGACGGCTATGTTCAATATGAATACATCAGCTCCGAATTAAAAGACCTGTTTGCCATGTCGGATCTGATGATCTCCCGTGCAGGAGCAAATTCCATCTGTGAGATCCTGGCACTCAGAAAACCGAATATCCTGATCCCGCTCTCTGCTGCGGCCAGCCGCGGTGATCAGATCCTTAACGCAAATTCCTTTAAGAAGCAGGGCTTCAGTGAGGTCATTCAGGAAGAAGAGCTTACCGATACTGCTCTCCTTTCCCTCATAAACCAGGTTTATTCCCACAGACAGGACTACATCCACGCCATGGACAAAAGCAAAACGGCAGATGCCATCGGCACCATTGTCCAGTTGATCGAGGAAGCAGGCGGCGCTTAAAGCGCCGCCTTGATTTCTTCTGCCAGAGACGCCAGTTCTTCCTGAGTGGGATTTCCGGGCTTCCAGTTTACCATATCCGGTCCGCCTTCATACCTGGGAATCACATGCATGTGGAAATGGAATACGGTCTGTCCTGCTGCCAGTCCGTTGTTCTGTACCAGGTTGAAGCCGTCACACTTTAAGCCCTTTTTCATAGCTGCACCAATCTTGGCTGCCAGCGCAAGTACCTTTGACGAGGTTGCCTCATCCAGTTCCAAAAGATCCGCAAAATGATTCTTCGGCAGGATCAGTGCATGGCCTTTGGACGCCGGCCCAAGATCCAGAATCACCCGGAACATTTCATCTTCATAAAGAGTCGCTGAAGGAATTTCCCCATTAGCGATCTTACAAAAAATACATGTACTGTCTTTCATGTTCTGTCACTCCTGTTCTCTGTTTTATCTGTATCATCGTTTCAGACACTTCTAGTTTACCCCTTTTTCTAACTAAAGGGAAGTCCCTCATCTTCGATTCCGTCCGGAATATTCATAAATCCAGCCGGTTCTGGCAGGGCGCTTCCGTCACCCGGAAATTGTTTTTTCTCAGCGAATTCCTGTTCATCCACAATAACATCCGTTGTATAGACCTTCTGCCCGTCTTTGTTGGTATAACTTCCAGTCCGGATACGTCCGGTCACCAGAAGCTTTGTTCCCTGATGAAGATACTTTTCTGCAAATTCTGCGCCCTTCCGAAATACCACACAGTTGATAAAATCTGCACCATTATCCCCCTGTTCCCTTCGATGCCCACGGTTTACCGCCAGTGTATAACGGGCGATAGCCATTGCTGATTCTCCCTGGCTGTAACGCAGTTCCGGATCTCTTGTCAGTCTCCCCATTAAAATCACACGATTCATAAAAATTCCTCCTTCTTTTCATCGCAAAATCCGAGTTTTTTCCCGGAAAAATCTGGTTTTTAACCTGCTTTTTTCCAACAATTTGACGCCTTTTGACTGCAATTGTTTGCTTTTGTTTTCTAAATTTATTTGCCTTATAGTTGCTGAAATGTTAGGATTTTCTATATGGATAGAACAGAATAACGGAGACAGCTATATGAAAAAGCTAACAAACCAATCCCTTACAGAAGAACACAGCTCCGGGGCTTCTAAAGAACTGATCTCTCTTAGAAATGAAAATAAAGATTTAAAGATACAGCTTGCCGACTCAAAGACACACCTGCTGACCTCTATGGCAACCATCACTCATGAGCTGAAAAACATTCTTACCCTGGTTCTCGGAAACATCCAGCTGATCGAACGGGACTATCCCGATATCACGGATATTCCCTACTGGAAATCTCTGCGGTCCGATACCGCACATATGCAGGAGTTCCTGACGGACCTCTCTTCTTTCCGTGCGCTCCATGAAGTAAAATTAAATTACCAGCTCTGTGACATGAACGAATTTTTAACGGAAGTCTGTCAAAACTGCCGCCCGTTATTTGACGGCATTCATAAAAAACTGATCCTGACCTGTCCGAAACAGCCGCTGCTCCTCTACGGCGACCGTCCAAAGCTCTATCAGGTCTTTGCCAACCTGATCAAGAATGCCATGGAAGCTCTTGGACCGGACGGAACCGTCTCCGTCTGCTTAAAAGATCCAGACGAACCATTAAGCGTCTTTTCAGACAATCTGGTCTCCGTTGAAGTCAAGGACACTGGCTGTGGCCTGACACCCGGACATGAAGAACTGATCTTCAAACCATTTTATACCGAAAAAGCCGATGGAACCGGTCTGGGGCTTCCCATTGTCCAGAATATCTTAAAAGCTCACGGCGGACAGCTTCAGGTTGAATCAGAACCTG
>CAKRJM010000093.1 GCA_934351765.1 uncultured Lachnospiraceae bacterium
CTTGAACGTATACCAAAAGAACGCACGGGCAATATCTTTTTATAAGAGAGAAGGATTTGAGATTCAGCATAGTGGCATAGATGAGGCTACCGGAGAAAAAGATTATGTAATGACATGGCAACACAAATAGAAATTCCAGTTTGCCGGCTAAGCCATTTAAAGGCCGGCGTTGTATGGAAGTTTGCGGACCGCCTCAGACGGAAGAAGCAGAATGTTATACCTGCCGGCCTTCTATGGTTCATTTTCTATGGTTATTCGGTAAAGGTATATCGAACGGAGTAGCCGTGGGAATCTCCGGTGACGATGATGGTGTCGCCGTCCTCGTTCTGGAACTGCTCCAGGATCGGAAATAATCCGTGTTCGTTTACATATGCTTCAGGGCTTTCGGCCTCAGCTTCAATGATTTCCTTCTGAGCGTGCTTTGTGCCGCCGCAGGGGTTAATGGATTCGATGATGATTTCATATTCGTGCATGATAGAGTCCTCCTGGAACGATTGATCAATTTATTACAGGAATTATAAAGGATTTTCCGAAAAAAATCAAAGGGATTTTCACATGCGATTTATGTTTTTTTACAGGTACAATCATGTCCATGGAGAATATCAATTGTATTAGACAGGAGAAAATACTGGGGAAAAGCTAAAATAAGACGGATAATATAATGAAAAAACAATAAAATTCAAATAATCAGACAATTAAATAAAAAGTTTTTATTTACAATCGAAAAAAACAGGTGTATGATAATGCACAAGTCAAAACGAGACAGGAACGAAGCATAAGCAGGCGGAGGAACCGTCCCGGACGCGTTTTTGCATAACAGGATATGATCAGACACAAAGGAGTGCCGTAAAACGGAATCGGAAACGATTTGGTTTTGCAGGCACTTTTTTATTTCATAGGAAAGTTCGTCTTATGAATAAAACGTGCAATTGATCAGAAGAAAATTGCAAAAACGAATCTGAACAGAGAAAGGAAGCTGACTATGGAAGGAAACCAAGCGGTACAGGCAAAGGAACAACGAATGGTGCCCGGTCTTTACGAGGAGCGCTTTGAGCATGATAACTGCGGAATCGGCGCGGTTGTGAATATTAAAGGCATCAAGACTCATAAGACGGTGGATAACGCGCTGAAGATCGTGGAAAACCTGGAGCATCGTGCAGGAAAGGATGCGGAGGGAAAGACCGGAGACGGTGTCGGAATCCTTTTGCAGATTTCCCATAAGTTTTTCAAAAAAGCGGCGGCGCAGTGCGGAATCACCCTCGGCGATGAGCGGGAGTACGGTGTCGGCATGTTTTTCTTTCCACAGGATGAATTATCCAGAGCCCAGGCGAAGAAGATGTTTGAGATCATTGTGGAGAAGGAGGGCATGAAGTTTCTCGGCTGGAGAAGGCTTCCCATCAATGAAGGAATCCTTGGCAAGCGGGCACTGGACTGTATGCCCTGTATCGAGCAGTGCTTTATCGGAAAGCCGGAGGATGTGGAGAAAGGGCTGGATTTCGACCGGAAGCTTTATGTGGCACGCCGGGTTTTTGAACAGAGTAATGATGATACCTATGTGGTATCGCTCTCCAGCCGGACCATCGTTTACAAGGGCATGTTCCTGGTAAAGCAGCTGCGTCTGTTCTTTGAGGATCTTCAGTCGCCTGATTATGAGACGGCTATTGCCGTGATCCATTCCCGGTTCAGTACCAACACGACACCCAGCTGGATGCGTGCTCATCCGTACCGTCTGATTGTACATAATGGTGAGATCAACACCATCCGCGGCAATGTGGACCGGATGATCGCCAGAGAAGAAAATATGGAATCCGAGTTTACCAAGGAGGAAATGTTAAAGGTCGTTCCGGTGGTCAACGAAAGCGGTTCTGACTCGGCCATGCTGGATAACACCCTGGAATTTCTGGTCATGAGCGGCATGGAGCTTCCGCTGGCGGTAATGATTACCATTCCGGAGCCCTGGGCAAATGACAAATACATGAGCCAGAAGAAGAAGGACTTCTATCAGTATTATGCCACCATGATGGAACCCTGGGACGGTCCTGCATCCATCGTTTTCTCTGATGGAGACCTTCTGGGTGCAGTCCTTGACCGGAACGGTCTGCGGCCTTCCCGGTATTATGTGACAAAGGACGGCTACATGATCCTGGCTTCTGAGGTCGGTGCGCTGGATATTCCTGTGGACAATATTTTAAAGAAAGAGCGGCTCCATCCCGGAAAAATGCTTATGGTCGATACGGTGAAGGGCGAGATCATTGACGATGAGGAGCTGAAGGACCGCTACATCGACCGCCAGCCCTACGGCGAGTGGCTGGACAGCAACCTGGTGGAATTAAAGGAGCTGAAGATCCCCAACCAGAAGGTGCCGGGCTTCACCGATGAGGAGCGGGCAAGGCTTCAGAAAGCTTACGGCTATACCTATGAGCAGTATAAGACTATGATCCTGCCCATGGCACGGGACGGTGCAGAGGCGATTTCCTCCATGGGAGCGGACAGCCCTCTGGCGGTTCTTTCCAGACAGCATCAGCCCCTGTTCAATTATTTCAAGCAGCTGTTTGCGCAGGTTACCAACCCGCCAATCGATGCGATCCGTGAGGAGATCGTAACCTCCACGTCGGTATACATCGGCTGTGACGGAAACCTGTTAAAGGAATCACCGGAAAACTGCCGGATCTTAAAGGTCAATAATCCGATCTTAACAGATACGGATCTGTTGAAAATCAAAAGCATGAAGGTGGACGGCTTAAAGCCGGTGGTGATCCCGATCATTTATTATAAGAATACTTCCCTGGAGAAGGCACTGGATCATCTGTTCCTGGAGGCAGACCGGGCACACCGGGACGGCGCCAATATCCTGATCCTGTCGGACCGCGGCATTGATGAAAACCATGTACCGATCCCGTCGCTCCTGGCTGTTTCGGCGCTGCAGCAGCATCTGGTACGGACCAAGAAGCGGACTTCGGTGGCCATGATCTTAGAGAGCGGCGAGCCGAGAGAGGTTCATCATTTTGCAACGCTGCTGGGCTACGGCGCCTGTGCCATCAACCCGTATCTGGCTCATGAGTCGATCCGTCATCTGATCGATTCGAATATGCTGGACAAGGATTATTACGCTGCTGTGGCCGATTATGATTCCGCAGTACTCCATGGAATCGTGAAGATCGCGTCCAAAATGGGCGTTTCCACGATTCAGTCCTATCAGGGATCCCAGATCTTTGAGGCAGTGGGGATTTCCAAGGAGGTTATCGACCGTTACTTTACCGATACGGTGAGCCGGGTCGGCGGCGTGACCTTAAAGGATATCGCGGCAGATGTGGATGCCCTTCATTCGGCGGCCTTCGATCCGCTGGGGTTACAGGTGGATCTGACCCTGGAGAGTGTAGGAAGTCATAAATCCCGTGCCGGGAAAGAGGAGCATTTATACAATCCCAAGACGATCCATCTGCTCCAGGAATCCACAAAGA
This sequence comes from uncultured Lachnospiraceae bacterium, assembly GCA_934351765.1. Taxonomy (GTDB): domain Bacteria; phylum Bacillota; class Clostridia; order Lachnospirales; family Lachnospiraceae; genus Lientehia. The sequence goes on from CAKRJM010000093.1 coordinate 3,462, forward strand.
CCGGAAATTATGAGATGTTCAAGGAATATTCGGAGCTGCTCCATGAGGAGCGCAAGCCTATGAACCTCCGCGGGCTTCTGGATTTCAATTATCCGGAGAAGGGCATTCCCATCGACGAGGTGGAGAGTGTGGATTCCATTGTGAAACGATTTAAGACCGGAGCCATGTCTTATGGTTCGATCTCCCAGGAGGCCCATGAGACGCTGGCGCTTGCCATGAATGCGATCCATGGAAAGTCCAACACCGGTGAGGGCGGCGAGGCACTGGAGCGTCTGGCTACGAAGGGAATCATCGGACAGGACCGCTGTTCGGCTATCAAGCAGGTAGCATCTGCAAGGTTTGGTGTAACATCCAGATTTTTAGTCAGTGCGGATGAGATTCAGATCAAGATGGCACAGGGGGCAAAGCCCGGAGAGGGCGGCCAGCTTCCCGGCAAAAAGGTATATCCCTGGGTGGCCAAAACAAGACACTCAACGCCTGGTGTGGGCCTGATCTCCCCGCCGCCTCATCATGATATCTATTCTATCGAGGATCTGGCACAGCTGATCTATGATCTGAAAAATGCCAATAAAAATGCAAGGATTTCCGTAAAGCTGGTTTCCGAGGCCGGTGTGGGAACGGTTGCGGCCGGTGTAGCAAAGGCCGGAGCCCAGGTAATCCTGATCTCCGGATTTGACGGCGGAACCGGTGCGGCGCCCAGAAATTCCATTTACAACGCCGGACTTCCCTGGGAGCTGGGACTTTCGGAGACCCATCAGACGCTGATCATGAACGGGCTTCGCGACAAGGTGATCCTGGAAACAGACGGAAAGCTGATGAACGGACGTGATGTGGTGATCGCTGCGCTGCTGGGCGCTGAGGAATTCGGTTTTGCAACGGCTCCGCTGGTGACTATGGGCTGTGTCATGATGCGGGTCTGCAACCTGGACACCTGTCCGGTGGGCATTGCGACCCAGAATCCGGAGCTGAGAAAGCGGTTCCGCGGAAAGCCGGAGTACGTGATCAACTTCATGCACTTTGTGGCACAGGAGCTGCGGGAGTACATGGCAAAGCTGGGTGTCCGCACGGTGGATGAGCTGGTTGGACGTACCGATTTATTAAAGGTAAAGAGTGAGTTGGATTTTGACCGCGCAAAGACCGTGGACATGTCCAGAATCCTGGATAACCCCTATGTGGGAACAAAGCTGGCCGGTTATCATCATAAAAAAGTATATAATTTTGAGCTTCAGAAGACGCTGGATGAACGGGTGCTGGTTAAGAAGCTGCTTCCTGCACTGGAGGCCGGACAAAAGCGCAGCATCGAGGTAGACATCAAGAATACCGATCGGACCTTCGGAACCATGTTCGGTGCAGAAATCACGAGGCATTATCCGGAGGGACTGCCGGAGGATACCTTTACGGTGAAGTGTAACGGCAGCGGCGGTCAGAGCTTCGGAGCCTTTATCCCGGCAGGGCTGACACTGGAAGTGGAGGGTGACAGCAACGATTACTTCGGAAAGGGCTTATCCGGCGGTAAGCTGGTGATCTATCCGCCCCAGGGTGCTGTCTTCCGGGCAGATGAAAATATCATTATCGGCAACGTGGCTCTTTACGGTGCTACCGGCGGAAAGGCTTATATCAGCGGTCTTGCCGGTGAGCGGTTCGCCGTGAGAAATTCCGGAGCCAGAGCCGTTGTGGAAGGTGTGGGAGACCATGGCTGTGAGTACATGACCGGCGGCTGTGTGGTGGTTCTCGGAAAGACCGGGAAGAACTTTGCCGCAGGCATGAGCGGCGGAATCGCTTACGTGCTGGATGAGGAAAACGATCTGTACCGCAGACTGAACCGGGAGATGGTCTCCATGGAAGAACTGACCAACAAATATGATGTGCTGGAACTGAAAAAGATGATTCAGGATCATGTGGCATACACCAATTCGGAGCGCGGAAAAGAGATTTTGGAGCACTTCGGCGAATACCTTCCGAAATTCAAGAAGATCATTCCTTATGATTATAAGCGGATGCTCAATACTATTGTCCAGATGGAAGAAAAGGGACTGAGCAGCGAGCAGGCACAGATTGAAGCATTCTTTGCCAATGCAAAGGGTGAAGCGGAAGGAGGACGCTAAAAGATGGGAAAGCCAACTGGATTTCTGGATTATGAACGGGAAAACGGCGTTGTCGTGGCGCCTCTGGAACGGATCAAGAATTTTAAGGAGTTTCATCTGCCGCTCCCGACGAAACAGCAGCGGCTTCAGGGAGCAAGATGTATGGACTGCGGAACACCGTTCTGCCAGTCTGGGGTGCTGTTTAAGGGAATGGTTTCCGGCTGTCCGCTGAACAACCTGATTCCGGAATGGAACGATTTGATCTATCATGGAAACTGGAAACAGGCTTATAACCGGCTTCATAAGACCCACTCGTTTCCGGAATTCACCTGCCGGGTCTGCCCGGCGCCCTGCGAGGTGGCATGCACCTGTAACCTGAACGGAAAGCCGATTTCCATTAAGGAAAATGAGATGTGTGTCATCGAAACGGCATATAAAAACGGCTATGTGAAGCCTATGCCGCCGGAAGTCCGCACCGGAAAGCGGGTTGCCGTGATCGGAAGCGGTCCCTCCGGTCTGGCAGCGGCCGATATGCTCAACAAGCGCGGGCATCTGGTAACGGTATTTGAACGGCGGGACCGGATCGGAGGTCTTCTTCGCTACGGAATCCCCAACATGAAGCTGGATAAGTCGATCATCGACCGGAAGCTGGCAATCATGCGGGAAGAGGGCGTGGAGTTTGTGCCAAATACTGATGTGGGAAATACCATGAAAGCGGAGGAAATCCTGAAGCAGTTTGACAGCGTGGTTCTGGCCTGCGGTGCTTCCAATCCGAGAGACATCAAGGTTCCCGGCCGGGAGGCAAAGGGCATCTATTTTGCCGTAGACTTTTTGACAGCGACCACCAAGAGCCTGCTGGATTCGGATCTGAAGGACGGAAAATTTATCTCTGCCACGGGAAAGCGTGTCATGGTCATCGGTGGCGGCGATACCGGAAACGACTGTGTCGGAACCTCGATTCGCCATGGCTGCAAATCCATCGTTCAGCTTGAGATGATGCCGAAACCGCCGGAAACAAGACTTCCGAATAATCCCTGGCCTGAATGGCCCAGGATCCTGAAAACCGATTACGGTCAGGAGGAGGCCATTGCCGTGTTTGGTCATGATCCCCGGATCTACCAGACCACGGTGAAGGAGTTCATTGCCGATGGAAAGGGTAATTTAAAGAAAGCCGTTCTGGTGAAGCTGGAGCCGAAAAAGGACGAAAAGACGGGACGCATGAACATGGTTCCTGTCGCCGGAAGCGAGGAGACCATCGATGTGGATCTTGTACTCATCGCTGCAGGCTTTCTGGGCAGCCAGTCCTATGTGACAAAGGCATTTGGTGTGGAGGTCAGCGAACGGACCAATGTAAAGACTGAGCCCGGCAAGTATCAGACCAGTGTGAAAAACGTTTTTACCGCCGGAGACATGCACCGTGGCCAGTCTCTGGTCGTCTGGGCGATCCGCGAAGGGCGTGAAGTAGCAAGAGCCGTGGATGAGAGTCTGATGGGCTATTCCAATCCGGTGTAGAAGTGAAAGAAATATAGAAAATGAGATTCGGGCAGACTGCGCTATCCAAAGAACGATACGCAGTCTGCTTGTTATTCGAAATATTCCACCTGATTGACTACCTGAAACTCCAGCTTCTGATACAGCTCCCATGCGGCGGTGTTTCGTGTAGACACCTGCAAAAGCAGATTCTGGTTTTCCGGAATCAGGGAGAGAACATGGTTCAGGGTCTGAGCGGCCAGTCCCTGGCGCCGGAACGCCGGGAGGATTCCCAGCCCCATAAAATAAAAGGATTTTCCTCCGGAGGTAAGATGATAAAGTCCTACAGGTTCCGATCCGCGAAATAATAAAAATGAGTTTGTGGCGGGATCGGAGAGAAGCGTGTCTATGTATCCGACAGCCTCTTCTTCCGTCATAAAACCGGGGGTTCCGGGGAGAAAGGAACCGAGATGAAGCCGGATCAGAAGCTCCCGGTCGGAAGCACCGGCGGGGAGGATGGAGAAATCGGATGGAAGGCTTGTTCCCACAGATCCTGGATGGCTCATCATACATTCCCGGAACGACAGGGAAAGATGATGGTGCCGGCAAAAGGAGGCCGTATCGGGATCTTCGGAAAGGCCCTGGTACAGAACATGAGACGGATGAAACCGTTTTTCTGCTTCTTTTTTGGCTGTGGATAACAGTCTGGAAAAGTATCCGTGATGCCGCTCGGCAGGATCCGTGAAGCCGGAAATTTCAACAGTATCACCATCGGGGCAGAATACGGAAAGGAAACTGAGCAGTTTTCCGTTGGCTTCAAAGGTCAGATAGAAGGTATCCTCATAGACCTCACCTTCCTCCGGAAGCACCAGGCTGAGCAGGGCAGAGGAAGCCGGAACGGCAGAAAGACAGCGGTCGTGAAGTCCTTTGATCTGTCGGCATTGCCGTTCGTTTAAGGTGTTGTGAAGAAAAACTGACATAATTCAGAGAGCTCCTTTTTATAAAAACACCGGAGCCGTATAAGAAGCAGCTCCGGATGAAACAGGTTTCATATTTACATGATCCAGGAAAGAATACCGGTGGACTGTAAAAAGAGGATCAGCATCATAGCGGGGACAACATAGCGGATCATGACCCGGTACAGTCTCTTGCGGCGGAAGGTATGACCGTTTTGCTCCATTTCTTCGATGACATAGTCCGGCTTTTTGATCCAGCCGATGAGGATCGTGGAGAGCAGGGCGATAAAAGGCATCATGACGCTGTTGCTGATGTAATCGGCGATGTCCAGAAGCTGGCCGACGGATCCATTGGGAAGCGTTGCTTCAAAATAGAAGATACTGTAACCAAGTGCGATCACCGCGGAAGCAGCCAGATAGATAACGGCCAGTACCAGGA
>CAKRJM010000094.1 GCA_934351765.1 uncultured Lachnospiraceae bacterium
TCGCCACCAGAGTTTTTCCTTCACCGGTCTTCATCTCTGCGATACGTCCCTGGTGGAGAACGATGCCGCCGATGATCTGCACCGGATAATGTTCCATTCCAAGCACACGCCTTGCCGCCTCGCGGACAACCGCATAAGCCTCCGGCATGATCTGATCCAGAGTCTCTCCCTTTTCCAGGCGGGACTTGAATTCCTTTGTTTTTCCGCGAAGTTCTTCATCGGACAGCTTCTCCATCTCCGGCTTTAAGGCAACCACCTTGTCAGCGATGGGCCGGATCAGCTTTAACTCCCGGTCACTGTGCGTTCCGAATATTTTCTGCATTAAACCCATAATCGTTGTTCGCTCCTGCTTTCTTTATTCAATCAAAACAAGCTGTCAATCTGTTTCATTGTATCACTAACCGCCCCTCAGTTCAACTGTTTTCCTGTGCGCTCCCCCGTTCCTGCCCCTGTTTTCCCTTTGTCAACCTCTTTTTTTCCTGCTTTTTACACAAATCTCACTCAATTTATACAACTTGCACAATTCGACACCGTGCGGTTTGTCTCTCCACAGGGACACCAAAATCTTATCCACATTATCCACAAAAGTTTTCCACAGGTTTTTCGCCCGTTTTCCCTTGATTTTTGGGTTATCCACGAAGTTATCCACATTATCCACAATTTCCACAGCGTGTTTCGTGGACAACCAGACAAAACATCCGTTTTGTGAACTTGCCCGAAAATACCATTTTCCGACCGTTTTCTTTCTTTTTCCCTTGACTTTTCCCCCGCATCTGTTCACGGCCTCCTCCTTCCGTTTTGTTGTCGAACAATTCACAATCTTTTTATATTTTTGCCTTGTAAATTTTTTGTTTTATGATATAATATCAATACAATCTCTCATTACAAATACGAGAGAAAAAGCAGGTAAAGGAGTTGATGTTATGCAGTATATCATTACAGGAAGAAATATCGACATCACCGAAGGACTCAGATCTGCAGTCCATGAAAAGATCGGAAAACTGGAACGCTATTTCAGCCCCGCAACCGAAGTTCACGTTACCCTGAGTGTGGAAAAGGATCGCCAGAAAATCGAAGTTACGATCCCTGTAAAAGGTTCCATTATCCGTTCCGAACAGGTCAGCAATGATATGTACGTTTCCATCGACCTGGTAGAAGAGATCATTGAACGTCAGTTAAAGAAATATAAAACCAAGCTGGTTGACCAGGAGCAGAGTGCACTCTCCTTCTCCGAAGCCTATATGGAGGAAGAAACGGAAGAACCCGATGCCGTAAAGATCGTCCGCACGAAGCGCTTTGCTGTAAAGCCTATGGATCCCGAAGAAGCCTGCATCCAGATGGAGCTTCTCGGACATAGCTTCTTCGTATTCCGCGATGCAGAAACCGATGAAGTATGCGTTGTTTATAAGAGAAAGGACGGTACATACGGTCTGATCGAACCGGAATTCTAACATCGTTTTTACTTTATGGAGGACACCACCAAAGCCATTACCATTCGCGTGCAACCGGCACCTCCTTTCTGAACCAGGATCCCCGACGGGGGATCCTGGTTTTCTGTGGAAATATATCTGCTTCCTCCTGCAATCGAATTTCCGGCCCACCGATGATATCATACCGGCTGCGAAGGGGACGTCCCGAGCCCCGGCATTTCCTAAATCCTCTCCCACCTTTTCTGTAAACCGAATTTCCAGATTGGCAGCGCTGCCATATTGACTGTGCCGACTCCCCGGAATTCGGAAACTCTCTTTACTTTCCCCCCGTTCCCCGCTATACTTATACGCGGAGGAATTTATCATGTCATACACAAAAGAACCATCATCCTGGAAAGCCGGTCTTCGTGACGGTCTTCCCATCTGTCTCGGATACTTCGCAGTATCCTTTGCATTCGGCATTCAGGCGAAGAATTCCGGCCTTACGGTATTCCAGGCTGCCCTGATGTCCTTAACCAACCTTACCAGCGCCGGGCAGTTTGCCGGCATCGGCCTCATTGCCGCCGGTGCATCCTATCTGGAAATGGCATTGACCCAGCTGATCATCAACCTGCGCTACTGTCTCATGTCCTGCGCCCTGTCCCAGAAGATCGGCCCCGACATGGCATTCGGCCACCGGTTCGGAATTGCCTTCGGCGTCACCGATGAGATCTTCGGCGTCAGTATCTGCCGCCCCGGCTCCCTGCGTCCGTCCTATTCCTACGGACTGATGGCAGTCGCCATTCCCGGCTGGGTACTGGGAACACTCTTCGGAATTCTTTCCGGAAATCTTCTGCCGGCCGGAATCATCAGCGCCCTGGGCATTGCCATCTACGGTATGTTCTTAGCCATCATCATCCCGCCGGCCAAAGAGGAAAAGCCGGTGCTTCTGGTGGTACTCAGCGCCGTTGCTCTGAGCACCCTGTTTACCTATACACCGGTCTTAAATAAGATCTCGTCCGGTTTCCAGATCATTCTGATCACGGTTCTCGTTGCCGGAGCTGCCGCGATCCTCTTCCCTGTAAAGGAAGAAGCGTCCGGAAACGCAGCTTCCGATGAAGCCGACAAGGAGAAGGAGGCACACCATGAAGCCTAATGTATATCTTTATATCCTGGTCATGGCCGGTGTCACCTACCTGATCCGTATGCTGCCCCTGACTCTGATCCGAAAAGAAATTAAAAGTCCGTTTATCCGGTCTTTTCTGCACTACGTTCCTTATGCCACCCTGTCAGCCATGACCTTCCCGGCGATCCTTTATTCCACCTCCGGGATCTGGCCGTCCCTGTGCGGCTTTCTCACAGCGCTTTTCCTGGCCTATAAAAAGAAAAGCCTGCTCACCGTGGCAATCTGTGCCTGCGTCGTTGCATACGCGGCAGGACTGGTATTGTAACTTTGTAAATGGAATAAATGGAACTGTTTTAAGGCGTTCCCGATAAATAAAACTATGGCAGACGAGTATGTTTCCGACCCCTCTCATCGAAAATCGGTTCCTTAGGAAGCATACACGATCTGCCATAGTTCGTTTTTCTATTATCTTTACCAATTTCTCCGGAATCGCCTTCTTAATCCGCGCCCGCATCCGTCCTTTTAATTCCACAAATCTCCCGAAGACTGCGTTCTTCATAACCGATCCGACTCGCAGGGTGTTCCGTCTGAAAAATCCGATGTTCCGATGATATTCCGTCAGATTCCAGTACGTGCCGAATCAGATCCAGCAGTTCTTCTCCGGTTTCTTTCCGGGTTTCCGATAGGCGGCTTTTTTCTTCTCTGCTTTCATTTTCCAGTTTCCAGTCTCCCATCAGCACCACATACTCCGGTTGTAACAGCTCAATTTCCCGCTGAAGATATGCCTGATAATACCGGACATAACCGATCAGCCGCCTGGAATCACATTCTCGATAACCGCCCCGTTTATTCAGGTTCAGATAGGCGCAGTCAGCAAGGCTCCATGTTTTCCATGAATCAGATCCCGATTTTACTCCATGATTTCCTGCCGCCTTGCTTTCTGTCCGGCTCCCTGTCAGGCTCTCTTTTTCGGTCTGCGCCTCCAGTTTCTTTAAAATCCATTCCAGAACATTCTTATACTTAGTCTGTGCCGCTTTTTCCGATGAGCTTAACAAAATCCCCAGACGCTTCCGCTCTTTCGGGCAGTAATAGCCGCCCTTCTCCTTCGCCCGCAGCACCTCCCACAGCCAGAAGGTATTGCTTCGCTCCCCGGCAGCTTCTGTCCCGCTCCCGTCTGCGCCATTGTCCAGCAGATGCGATTCTTTTGCCACAAATAAAACATGCGCTCTGCATCTTTCCGTTTCTCCCAGGAATCCATCCGGCGTGAAGCTTCCCCTAAATAATTCATATATCGGAACCGCGTCTCCCGTTTTCGGAAACGTGTTTTCCAGACAGGACATTTCCGGTTCCAGCTCCTGTTCCTGTTTCCAGGATACAAACAGTTCTTCCAGTGTCCGGCAGGCTTCCGGCGCAGAACAGTTGCCGTTACGCACCTTCGTTTGTTCTCACGAACTGGCTGTTATAAAGCTCGGCGTAGAAGCCGTTCTTCGCCAGCAGCTCCTTAGGCCGGCCCTGCTCGATGATATGACCATCCTTCATGACCAGCATGATATCGGCCTCCCGGATCGTGGACAGACGATGGGCAACGATGAAGCTGGTACGTCCCTCCATCATCTTTGCAAAGGCCTCCTGGATCCGGATCTCAGTCCGGGTATCAATGGAGGAGGTTGCCTCGTCCAGGATCAGCATGGGCGGCAGACACAGCATCACACGGGTGATGCAGAGCAGCTGCTTCTGTCCCTGAGACAAATTATCGCCATCCTCGGTGATCACGGTATCATAGCCCTCCGGCAGACGTTTGATAAAGCTGTGGGCATGAGAAGCCTTCGCTGCCGCAATGATCTCTTCGTCGGTGGCATCCGGCTTGCCCATGGTGATATTCTCGCGGATCGTGCCGGTGCGGAGCCAGGTATCCTGAAGCACCATGCCGAAGTTCTCCCGCAGGTTCTTTCTCGTCATGTCTCTTGTTTCGATTCCGTCCACCTGAATGGTTCCGCTGTCCACATCATAGAACCGCATGAGCAGATTGATCATGGTCGTCTTTCCGCAGCCGGTAGGGCCGACGATGGCAACACGTTCGCCGGGGCGGACAGACAGATTAAAATCCTCGATAAGCTTCTGCTCCGGATTGTAGGAGAAGTTCACATGGGAAAGCTCCACGTTTCCTTCTGTCCGGTTTAATACCTGCGGATCTTCCTTGTCCGGCGTCTGGGGCTCCTCTTCGATCAGCTCAAAGATCCGCGCCGCACAGGCCACCGCGTTCTGCAGCTCTGTCACCACGCCGGAAATCTCGTTGAACGGCTTGGTGTACTGGTTCGCATAAGAAAGGAAGGTGGTCAGCTGGCCGATGCTGATGCCGCCGCGGATCGCCGAAAGAGCGCCCGTGATTCCCACTCCGGTGTACACCAGGCTGTTGACAAACCGGGTTGACGGATTTACCAGCGAAGAGAAAAAGGTCGCACGCAGGGAGCATTTTGCCAGCCGTTCGTTGATCTCATCAAACCTCTCCTGGGTCTCGTCCTCATGGGAGAAGGCCTGAACCACCTTCTGGTTTCCGATGGCTTCCTCGATGAGCGCCGTCTGCTCGCCCCTTGTCTCTGACTGGAGCTTAAACATGAAATAGGTTTTCTTTGCAATAAAGCTTGCCACAAATAACGAGACCGGGGTGATCAGAACCACCACCAGAGTGATCTGGAAATTCACCAGCAGCATGAAGCCCAGAGTTCCGAGGATCGTGATCACACCGGTGAACAGCTGGGTAAAGCCCATAAGCAGGCCGTCAGCAAACTGATCCACGTCCGCCACCACACGGCTCACGATGTCGCCGTAGGAATGGCTGTCAATATATTTCAGAGGAAGGATCTCCAGCTTGGCAAAGGCATCACGCCGGATATCCTGCACCACATGATAGGTGATGCGGTTGTTGCACACGTTCATGATCCACTGGGACACCGCCGTCAGGGCAATGACGATCACCGCTGTCCGCAGGACACCGAACACGCCGTCAAAATCCACATGGCCGGGGCCGATGATGAAGTCCACAGCCTTTCCGGTCAGGATCGGGATATAAAGGGTCAGTGCCACGGTCACCGCTGCGAACAGGATCGACAGTACCACAAAAAACCAGTATTTTCCAATATAGTGTAAAATTTTCCGGAAGGTATCTTTTCTGGCCGGTTGTTTTTTCATCTTGTCGTCCATTTACTTTTCCTCCTTCGGGAACTGAGAATAATAAATTTCCTGATAAACCGGGCAGTCCGCCAGCAGGGTCTCATGGGTTCCGATCCCGGCCACATGACCGTCATCCAAAACCACGATCTGATCGGCATACTGGATGGACGCCGCGCGCTGGGACACAATGAACACCGTCAGCTTTTCCTTCATGGCGCCGATGGCAAGGCGGAGCTTCGCATCGGTGGCAAAGTCAAGGGCCGAAGCACTGTCGTCCATGATGAGGATCTCCGGCTTCTTCACCAGTGCTCTGGCAATGGTCAGTCTCTGACGCTGTCCGCCGGACAGATTCTTTCCGCCCTGGCTGATCATGGTATCGAGACCATTCTCTTTCTTTTCCACGAACTCCTTCGCCTGGGAGATCTCCAGTGCCTCCCAGATTTCCTCATCGGTGGCATCTTCCTTTCCCCATTTCATGTTCTCACGGATCGTGCCCTTAAACAGCACGGCCTTCTGGGGCACAACGCCGATCTTTTCCCGCAGCGTTTCCAGCGGATATTCCTTGACGTTGATGCCGTCCACCAGGACCTCACCCTCGCTCACATCATAAAAGCGGGGGATCAGGTTGACCAGCGAGCTCTTTCCGGAGCCGGTTCCGCCGATGACGCCGATGGTCTGTCCCTCGCGGGTCCTGAAATCCACATCAGTCAGGGAATGATCGCCGGCATTTTTATAGAGCAGCCCTGCATGGGCAAATTCTACGGTTCCCTTTAAGGGAGAAAGGCTTCCCGCCCAGCTCTCCGCCGCCGGAGCCGTCATGCTGGTGGGCGTCTCCAGAACTGCCGAGATGCGGTTTGCACAGGCCAGCGCCTTCGTGATCGTAATGATCAGGTTGGCCAGCTTAATGAGCTCCACCAGGATCTGAGACATATAGTTCACCAGAGCGACCACCTGGCCCTGGCTGATGATCCCGGAGTCTACCTTAACGGCGCCTGTCCAGATCAGAACCACAATCGCTCCGTTGATGATCACATAGGTAATGGGATTCATCAGTGCCGAGATCCGTCCTGCAGACACCTGCATCTTTGTCAGGGCTTCATTGCGCCCGGAGAACCGCTTCCGCTCCTCCTCCTCTTTGTTGAAGGCACGGAGCACACGCACACCGGTCAGGTTTTCTCTTGTGGTTCCAAGGACTCTGTCCAGCCCCGCCTGTACCTTTTTATACAGAGGCATGGTCCACAGCATAATTCCGAATACCACGATCGACAGCAGCGGGATCGTTACCACGAAGATCATCGCCGCCTTCACATTGATGGTAAAGGCCATGGCCATGGCGCCAAACACGATAAACGGAGACCGCAGGAACAGCCTCAGCGTCATGTTCACCCCCTGCTGGGCCTGGTTCACATCGCTGGTCATCCGCGTGATCATGGTCGATGTCCCCAGCGTATCCATTTCCGTGTAAGAGAGGCTCTGGATATGGGAGAACAGCGCATGACGCACGCCGGTCGCAAATCCAACCGCCGCCTTCGCCGCAAAATACTGGGCGGTGATGGAGCTGGCCAGTCCGACGATTCCCAGTCCGACCATGACCAGACACATCCGGATCACATATCCCACATCCTGGCTGGCGATTCCGTTATCGATCACCGCCGCCATAACCAGCGGCACCAGCAGCTCGAAGGACGCCTCCAGAAGCTTGAACAGCGGCCCCAGGATACTTTCTTTTTTGTAGTCTTTCAAATACACCAGAAGCTTTTTCATCTGCACACCTCTTTGTTCTTATTGTTGCGTTTTTCCGTTTTTTATACTATCATAATTCATAATATAGGAAAAGTATTATATTTATATGGTTTCCATATTTTATTCGTATAGAAAGAGGAAAGGATTTACATACCGATGGATTTCAAACAGCTTCTTTATTTCACCACCGTTGTGGACGAGGGCACCATCTCCGCCGCCGCAAGGAAGCTTCATATGACCCAGCCTCCGTTAAGCACCCAGCTCCGGCTTCTGGAGGACGAGGTGGGCTGTCTTTTATTCGAACGCGGCCCCCGCTCCATCCGCCTCACCGACGCCGGCCGCATCATGTATGACCGGGCTGTTCTTCTCCTCCGTATGTCCTCCCAGCTCACCGATGAGCTGGACGCCTGCACCCGCGGCTCCCACGGGACTCTGCGGATCGGAATCATCTCCTCCGTAGGCAGCACCCTCTGCTGTGACTGGTTCCGCGGCTTTCTGGAGAAATATCCCGATGTTGGCTTTGAGGTTTCCGAAGCCAACACCTATCAGCTTCTGGAAAAGCTCCAGGATGGCGTTCTGGAGCTGGCCATTGTCCGCTCTCCCTTCCCCGCCGGAGATTATATCTCTTTGCCGCTAAAGGAAGAACGGATCTACGCCGCGGGACACCGGAAATTTTTTGAAATACCGGATCATCTGCCCATCACCCGGACTCCACTCTCCATCAGCCAGTTATCCAGGCTTCCGCTGATCCTCTACCGCCGCTGGGAGCCTCTGTTTTCCGATGTTTTTCACGCCGCCGGCGTCGAGTTAAAGCCGGTCTGTAAAAATGATGACGCCCGTACCACAGCCTTCTGGAGTGATGCCGGACTCGGTGTCGGGCTCCTGCCCGAAGCTGTCCTTCCCCTGCTCCATAATCCGAAGACCGTCTGCTTCCCCCTGGAGGGC
>CAKRJM010000095.1 GCA_934351765.1 uncultured Lachnospiraceae bacterium
GTTCGTCCTATGAAATAAAAAACTTGTGACAATATCACCGGCGCCGGAGCAGGAAATGCCCGGTTAGAAGGAAATACGGGAAAGAAACACGGGAAAGAGGTACGCGATAGGTTTCCTGTTTTTGTGAAAAGAAAAGTGGTTGCAAGAACACCCGGAAATGAAATATAATAAAGGAAAGACTGTCCTGCAGAAGCGTAAATCCTGCAGGGCGGAATAACGATTTAGGAGGATATTATGAAGCGATTGATTTCGATTGGAGAGGCTTTGATTGATTTTGTACCTCATCAGATCGGCTGCGAACTGAAAGAGGTTAAGGATTTCAAGGGCGTGGTCGGCGGTGCGCCTGCCAATGTCTGCGGTGCATATATTAAACTCGGCGGCCCGGCGGCTATGGTAACTCAGCTTGGTGATGATGCGTTTGGTGACCGGATCGTAGATGAATTTATCGGACACGGGATCGATGTAAGCCATGTGCTCCGTACGGAGGAGGCGAATACCTGTCTGGCGTTTGTGTCTCTGATGGAGGACGGAAACCGGGAATTTTCCTTCTATCGCAAGCCCAGTGCGGACATGCTCATGAACGCAGAGGTGGTACAGAAGGAATGGTTTGCCGATGCGTATGCGCTTCATTTCTGTTCTCTCTGTCTGGGGAATTTCCCGATGAAGGAGGCACACAGAAAGGCCATCAGCTATGCACTGGAATGCGGGGATATGATCAGCTTTGATCCTAATATCCGTCTGCCCCTGTGGAAGGGTTATCTGGATGACTTAAAGAAGGCAATTCTGGAATTTATTCCCTATGCCCATGTGCTGAAGATCTCGGATGAGGAGCTGGAGTTCATCACCGGAAAGACCGAGATCCGCGATGCAGAGGATATTCTGTTCCAGGGAAATGTTCAGCTTGTGGTTTATACCAAGGGCTCTGACGGCGCAGAGGCCTATACAAAGACTGCAGGAGCGTCTGCACCCTCCAGAAAGGTGAAGGCAATTGACACCACGGGAGCCGGAGATGCGTTCATCGGTTCGTTCCTGTATCAGCTTTCCAGAGACGGTGTGACCGTGGATACCTTAAAGGATCTGACGAAAGAGCAGCTGGAGCAGTATCTGCTGTTTTCTAACCGTTACTGCGAATACAGCGTCCAGGGGAACGGTGCCATTGCTTCCTATGCAACTGCAGCTCAGTTTGAAGAGTATCGGAATAAATGAAACGATTAAATCAGGATATCAAGGAGCGGAGCTTTTGCCCGGTGTACTGTCTTTACGGGGAAGAGGCCTTTTTGAAGAGGAATTATAAAAACCTCCTGAAAGAGGCGATCCTTGGCGATGATACGATGAATTTCCAGAGCTTTTACGGTAAGGAAACAAATCTTACAGAGATCATCAGCCTGGCGGACACCATGCCGTTTTTTGCGGAAAAACGGCTGATCCTTGTGGAAAACAGCGGACTCTTCAAGAAGGATCCGGAGCCTTTGGCATCCTATCTGCCGACCATGCCGGAAAGCACGGTGCTTTTGTTTGTGGAAGAGCAGGTGGACAAGCGCAATAAGCTTTATAAAAAGGTGAAGGATCTGGGCTATGTGGCAGAGCTTTCACGGCAGCCGGAGAGCCAGCTGAAAACCTGGATTTTTCAGATCCTGAAGCGTGAGAACCGTAAGATCACCAAGGGTGCCATGGAGCTGCTTTTAAGCTCAGTGGGCGATGATATGGAGCTGATCAAAAATGAGCTGGATAAGCTGATCGCCTATACAGAAGGGCGGGAGGGAATTGTTCCGGCTGATGTGGAGGCAGTCTGTTCCGTTCAGATCACCGGAAAGATCTTCGACATGATCACTAACATTGCGGCAGGAAGGCAGAAGGCGGCGCTGGACGAATATTATGATCTTCTGGCACTGAAGGAACCGCCCATGCGGATCCTGTTTCTGATCGCAAGGCAGTTCAATCAGCTTCTAAGTGTAAAGGAGCTGATGAGCACCGGAAAGGGCAAGGATGAAATTGCCAAAAAAGTCGGGCTCCAGCCGTTTGTTGCCGGAAAGGTCATGACTCAGGCAAGAGTCTTTTCCGGAGAAAAACTCCGGTCATATGTGGAAAAATGCGTTTCCTGCGAAGAAGCGGTCAAGACCGGCCGTCTGACCGATCAGCTTGCGGCAGAGCTTGTGATCATGGAGTTTTCCAGGAGAACATAAGAATAGACAAGAAAGAAAGACAGAAAACAGGAATACAAATAAAAAATCCCCCTCGTTTCACCCATACCAGCCAATCGGCTCCGATCGGAAACCGCCTCTGGCTTGGATGGAAAAAGAAAACGAGGGGGATTTTTTGATTCGTTTATTCTAAGTGGAGAAGAAGAAAAAATAATAGCAATAAAAAAGCCATTCCGGATTTCTGAGGTGAGTATGCGAGGCTTCCGTCGGAAATCACCATGCTAGCAGCTGTCACCGAGCGCCATTGTCTGAGCCCGCAGGGCGAGTTTCCGCGCGAATGGCGGCGAATCAGCGTCTGGAGTTTCCCAGAAAACGGAACTTGACTCCCGTCTGAAACGCCGGTATCGATCCACTTTCATTTTATATATAAATTGATTTGACTTTCATGTATCAACACGCTATAATAGGCTTTGTTGGTATATATGGAGGTCGCGGAAATCAAGAGTACCGGTTTCACCGGGAAAGGGAAATCCGCCGAAAGCGTTTTTATGATCGCTTGGGCTTGTATCGAACAGGTACAAGACTGTTTCCGGAGTCTGCCAAGCTCCGGAAGAGCGCTGTATTTACTGAAAGGCAGGAAGCACAGGGAGAATCCTCAACCGTTTCCTACAAGCTCAGACAATATGGGAATCAAATTAAAACGATATTTCGCCATGCGTGATCCAGCGCATGGCTTTTTATATGCCATAAAATCATCACATGTGAGAGGAGAATCAAGCGTGAAAAAGATACGAATCGGTGTCGATGTGGGCGGAACCAACACTGATATCTGTGCCATCGATGAAGCAACCGGCGAGCTGATGGTCTATAAGCTCCCGTCTTCCTTAAAGGATCAGTCTCAGGCCGTTGTGGGCGGTGTGAAAAAGATCGTGGAAAAATACGGTCTTGATTATAACGAGGTGGATCGTTTTATCCACGGAACAACGGTTGCCACCAACGCGATCCTGGAAACCAGAGGTGCCAGAACCGCCCTTATCACTACAAAGGGCTTCCGTGATCTTCTGGAGATCGGACGGCAGAAGCGTCCCGATCTGTATGACCTGCAGATGGACAAGGCGCCTGTCCTTGTTCCCCGAAATCTCCGATACGAGCTTTCGGAGCGTATGAACTACAGAGGCGAGATCCTGGAGGAATTAAAGGACGAAGAAATCTTAACGCTCATCGAAGAGCTGAAGAAGAGCCATGCGGAGGCTGTGGCTGTTCTGTTCTTAAACGCTTACTTAAATCCGGAAAACGAAGCGCGGGTCAAGGAGCTCATTGAAACACACCTGCCCGGCATTTATATTTCCACCTCCAGCGAGATCTCCAACCAGTTCCGTGAGTTTGAACGGCTCTGCGGCACGGTTCTGAATTCCTTCGTCGGCCCCGAGGTGAAAAAATATCTGGACAACCTCCAGAATACC
The DNA here is from genome assembly GCA_934351765.1 of uncultured Lachnospiraceae bacterium. Classification (GTDB taxonomy): domain Bacteria; phylum Bacillota; class Clostridia; order Lachnospirales; family Lachnospiraceae; genus Lientehia. The sequence continues at coordinate 3,605 of CAKRJM010000095.1, forward strand.
CTGAAGCAGATTGGAATCAAAAAGGTCTACATCAATCACTCCAACGGCGGGCTTATGTCGATCAACGAGGCAGCCACCTATCCCATCAAGACCGGTCTTTCCGGCCCTGCGGCAGGTGTTATCGGCGTACAGTACCTGATGAATCTGATCGATGTAAAAAATGTCATCACCATCGATGTCGGTGGTACCAGCACTGACATCAGCATGATCGTGGATGGCAACATCGAAAGCTCCAAGGATAAGAACATCAGCGGCTATCCCGTGCGGATTCCTTCTATTGATATTTCCACCATCGGTGCAGGCGGCGGCAGCATCGCCTGGGTTGATAATGGCGGAATCCTGAAGGTCGGCCCCCAGAGCGCCGGTGCAGAGCCCGGACCGGCCTGCTATGCAAGAGGCGGCACCGAGGCTGCCATCACCGATGCCCGCGTGGTGCTTGGTCATCTGAACAACAAAGAGCTGTTAAACGGACAGCTCCCCATCGACTCCAGCCTGTCCTTTAAGGCTGTGGAGAAGCTTTCCGAAAAGATCGGCATGAATGTGGAGGAGACCGCCCGCGGCATCATCACCGTTGGCAACTCCAATATCGTAAAGGAAATCAAAAATGTAACGGTAGAAAAGGGCTATAATCCTTCCGATTTCGCCCTGGTGGCCTTCGGCGGCGCCGGTCCGCTCCATGCGGCAGAGCTGATGGAAGAGCTGTCCATGCCCATGTCCATCATCCCCAAGACCCCCGGTCTTCTGGCTGCATACGGACTTTTGACCGAGGATATGCGCCGTGACTTTGTCCAGACCTCCGTTATGGATCTCGGACAGACTGATTTCTCGGTGATCACCGCCATGTACGACCGTCTGGAGCATGATGCCGATGTATGGTTCGACAAGGAGCAGATCCCCATGGACGAACGCGGACTGGAATATTATCTGGATATGCGCTACAAGGGCCAGAACTACGAGATCGCTGTTCCTTATGATAAGAGCATTCAGAATGTGGAGGCCCTCCGTGAGCGGTTCAACGAAACCTATCTCCGGCTCTACTCCTACACCTCCGCAGACGAGGTTCAGATCGTCAACTTTGGTCTTTCCGCCATCGGACGGATCAGCAAGCCCAGGATCGAGCGCGAGGATTATGTGGGCGAAGACTCCTCTTCTGCTATCATGGGCGAACGCATGGTGCTTCTCGAAGACGGAAGCCGTGAAAACTATATGCTTTACGACCGGGAGAAGCTGCACTGCGGCAACGTGATCAACGGCCCGGCCATCGTAGAACAGATGGACTCCACCACCATTATCCTGAACAATCAGAAAGCAGTTGTGGACGAATACTTTAACATGATCATCACAAGATGCGGAGGTGAACACCATGAGTAAGATCAATTCCATTACCCTGGAGGTAATCAGCAACGGTCTTCTCTCCATCGCCGAGCAGATGGGTGTGATCCTCACAAAGACCGCATACAGCACCAACATCAAAGAGCGGAAGGATCTTTCTACCGGTATCTTCGATGCCGACGGACGGCTTCTTTCCCTGGCACAGCATATTCCGATCCATTTCAGTTCCTTATTCGTCGCGGTATCGGAAACCTTAAAGCGCTGGGACAAATCCGAGATCTATGAGGGAGATGTTTACATCGCCAACGATCCCTACTACGGCGGCGGTTCCCATCTTCCGGACATCGCCCTGGTGCGTCCTGTATTCTATGAAGGAAAGCTCATCGCCTTCGTGGTCAACAACGGGCATCATGCAGACCGTTCCAGACGAGGACCGACTATTTTCGACGAGGGGCTTCGGATCCCTATCGTAAAGCTTTATGAAAAAGGAAAGCTCAACAAGGACATTTACGATCTGATCCTCTTAAACTTCCAGTTAAAGGAAGAACGGCGCGGCGATATTCAGGCTCAGCTCATCACCAACCAGTTCGGTGCCGACAAGGTCGTGGAGCTCTGCAAAAAGATCGGTCTGGAAACGTACCTGGAATTCTGCGAGGAATGGATCCGCTACGGCGAACGCAAAGCTCGGACGGCCATCAAGAACCTGCCCGACGGCACCTACCGTTTCGAGGATATTCTGGACGATGACGGCATGGGCAATGAAAATCTGGCCATCAAGCTGGCGCTTACCATCGACGGCGACCGGATCAGCTTCGACTTCAACGGCAGCCATCCCCAGGTGCCCGGTCCGTATAACTGTGTGCGGAGCGCCCTGCTGGCAACCGTCTACTATTCCGTAAAGTGCCTGTTGGACAAAACGATCCCCGCCAACTCCGGCTTCTTCGACAGCATCGAGGTCATCTGCGATCCCGGCTCCTTCGTATGTGCCAGCGAGCCTGCGCCCTGCTTCGACCGTGAGACAACTACCCAGCGTCTTGCCGATGTGATCTTCGGTGCCTTCGCCCAGATCGATCCGGAGAACGTGATCGCTGCCGGCTGCGGTGCGGTTACCTTCTTCAGCATCGCCGGACAGGATACCCGCTCCGGAAAGCCTTACGTTTATGTGGAAACCATCGGCGGCGGAAACGGCGCCCGTTACAATAAGGACGGACTGGATGCCGTTCAGGTCCATATGACCAACTCCTCCAACCTGCCCATCGAATCTCTGGAAATGGAATATCCGCTTCTTGTGAAGGAATACGCTCTGGAGGAGGATTCCGGCGGTCCCGGCAAGTACCGCGGCGGTCTGGGGATCCGCAGAAGCATCTGCATTCTCCCGGAAAGCCAGGACACCGTTCTTGGTGCTGCCTCCACTGAGCGCAGCAAGACAAAGCCCTGGGGGCTCATGGGCGGCCTCGGCGGTGCAACCTCCTATCTGGACGTGATCCATGAGGGCGAAAAGATCAACTCCACCGACAAGGTCCGCAACGTTCCTCTGGAGCCAGGCGATGAAGTAACCCTGGTTTCTGCCGGAGGCGGCGGCTACGGCGCACCGGAAGCCCGCGAAACTGCAAAGGTTCTGAAGGACTATGACGAAGGCAAGATCAGCCTGGATACTATGAAATCCTGCTATCCGGCTGCTTATAAAGCATACAATAAGGAGGAAACAACATGAGTAATGAAAAAGAAACCAAAAAGGTCAGCTTTCCCGTTGCCATCGTGACTCTGGTGATCATGGTCGCTGTTATGGCATTCGGCTTTCTGATCTCCAAATGGATCTGGGGCAGCGCCCTTTCTACCGTAACCGTATTCATCATGGTTCTGCTTGCCATGGTCCTGGTTGCCATGTGCGCCGGCTTTAAGCTGAACACCATCCAGGAGGCACTGATCGCCGGCTGTCAGAAGGCCATTCTGGTCGTTCTGATCCTGCTGACCGTCGGCATGGTTGTCGGCACCTGGATCGTATCCGGCGTTATCCCCTCCATCATCTACTACGGACTGAAGATCCTTCATCCGTCCGTATTCCTGCTGGTAGGCTTCCTGATCTGCTGCATCGTTTCCTTCTTCACCGGAAGCTGCTACACCGCGGTTGCAACCCTCGGTGTTGCATTTATGGGAATCGGCTCCGGTCTTGGAATCGGGGCAGGCTTAACCGCCGGTATGGTTGTATCCGGAGCCATCTTCGGTGATAAGATGTCTCCCTTCTCCGATACCACCAACCTGGCTCCCGCAGCCGCAGAAACCGATATTTTCCTGCATATCAAGTCCATGCTGTACACCACGGTTCCTTCTCTTTTGATTGCCTGCGTGCTGTACTTCGTCCTTGGACTTGGCTACAGCTCCGCCAGCATTGATGTCGAAAACGTAAACGCCATCATGGACGGAATCACCTCCACCTTCCGCGTGAATCCGTTCCTTATGCTGATCCCGGTTTTAACCATCGTTCTGGTTATCAAGAAGGTTCCTGCATTCCTGGCACTGCTGGCCGGTGCAGTCATGGGCCTGATCGTTGCCTTCTTTGCACAGCCCCAGTTTGAGGCCGCTCAGATCTTAAATTCCATGGCAACCGGCTTCAAAGCCGAATTTGCCAACGATATGGTCGGAAGACTGTTCAACCGCGGCGGCGTCTCCAGCATGATGACCACCGTTTCCCTGACTCTGTTCTGCCTGGCATTCGGCGAGCTGATCACCAGGATGGGCGTTCTTTCCGCCATTCTGGATAAGCTTGGAAACCTGGTGAAAAAGCCTGGTCCTCTGGTATTCACGACCCTGATCTCCTGCCTGCTGACCGTTATCCTGACTGCCAGCCAGTATGTGGCGATCCTGCTTCCCGGCGAGATCTTCCGTGATTCCTACAAGGAGGCCGATGTTGCTCCCTATGTTCTTTCCAGAACCCTGGAGGACGGCGGTACCATCTTCTCCTATCTGATCCCCTGGTCTGCAGCAGCAATCTATGTGTCCTCCACGCTTGGTGTGACTACACTGGATTACCTGCCCTATGCATTCCTTCCGATCCTCTGCCCGATCTTCGCGATCATCTATGCTGCCACCGGCTTCGCTCTGTTTAAGACAAACGGTGCGCCCGTAAAAGGCAAAGGACCCTGGTTCAGCAAGAAGGAAAAGCTGGAAGCACAGAAAAAGTAAACATAGGCCTTTAAAGCCATTCCGTTTTCTTCGATGAGTCGAGCTGTGTTTCCTGGAAATCACCATGCGCTGATTCGCCGTCATTCGCGCTGAAACTCGCCCTGCGGGCTCAGACAATGGCGCT
>CAKRJM010000096.1 GCA_934351765.1 uncultured Lachnospiraceae bacterium
CAGGTGCTTCAGAAGCTGTATTATTTACATCATTTTTCTTATTTACACCATCTAAGGACTTCATTGTCGGGAACAGCAGAACGTCTCGGATGGCAGCCGAATCAGTCAGCAGCATGCACATACGGTCGATGCCGTAGCCGATGCCGCCGGTCGGAGGCATACCGATCTCCAGAGCGTTTAAGAAATCCTCATCCGTATGGTTTGCTTCCTCGTCGCCCTGCGCGAACTGCTCTTCCTGTGCAGCAAAGCGGGCACGCTGGTCGATGGGGTCATTTAACTCCGAGTAGGCATTCGCCATTTCCCAGCCGTTCATAAAGAACTCAAAACGCTCTACATAATCCGGCTTGTCGGGCTTTCTCTTGGTCAGAGGGGAGATCTCAACAGGATGATCCATGATAAAGGTAGGCTGGATCAGATGCTCCTCAACAAATTCCTCAAAGAACAGGTTCAGGATATCGCCCTTCTTATGGCGCTCCTCATAAGCTACATGATGCTCATCTGCAGCCTTTCTTGCTTCCTCTAAGGTATGGATCTCGTCAAAATCCACGCCGGAATATTTCTTAACGGCTTCCAGCATGGTCATGCGGGCAAAGGGCTTGCCCAGATCCATTTCCACACCGTTGTAGGTAATGGTGGTTGTTCCGAGAACCTCTTTTGCCACATAGCGGTACATATTCTCGGTCAGATCCATCATGCCGTGGTAATCGGTGTAAGCCTGATACAGCTCCATCAGGGTAAATTCCGGATTGTGTCTTGTATCAAGACCCTCATTCCGGAATACGCGGCCAATCTCATACACACGCTCCAGACCGCCGACGATCAGACGCTTTAAATAAAGCTCCAGAGAAATACGAAGCTTCAGATCCTCGTCCAGTGCATTAAAATGGGTCTCAAAGGGACGGGCTGCCGCGCCGCCTGCGTTGGAAACCAGCATGGGCGTTTCCACTTCCATAAAGCCCTGTGCATCCAGGAACTTCCGGATCGTGCTGATAATCCTGGAGCGCTTGATAAAGGTATCCTTTACCTCGGGATTCATGATCAGATCCACATACCGCTGGCGGTAGCGCAGGTCGGTATTGGTCAGGCCATGGAACTTCTCCGGAAGGATCTGGAGACTCTTGGACAGAAGCGTTACTTCTTCTGCATGGATCGAAATCTCGCCGGTCTTTGTGCGGAATACCGTTCCCTTTACGCCAATCAGGTCACCGATATCCAGCTTCTTAAACGCCTTATACTCCTCTTCACCCACACTGTCCCTTGCCACATAGGCCTGGATCATTCCGGGAAGATCCTGCACATGACAGAACGATGCTTTTCCCATGACACGCTTGGACATCATACGTCCGGCGATGGAAACCTCTTTGCCCTCAAGGCTGTCAAACTGTTCCTTTATCTCATTGCTGTGATGAGTTACATGATAACTTGTGATTTTAAAGGGATCCTTGCCTTCCTCCTGGAGCGCTGCCAGTTTCTCCCGGCGCACCTTCAGAAGCTGTCCAAGATCCTGTTCCTGTACGTTCTTCTGCTCTGCCACTGTTCTTCCCTCTCTATATTACGCTGCCGTCATGACGGCGTGGTTTTTATGATACTCTCTTGATATCAAGAACCTTATACTCGATGTCACCTGCCTGGGTTTCAACTACTACGGTCTCACCCACACGCTTGCCGATCAGGGCTCTTCCTACCGGAGACTCGTTGGAAATCCGGTTCTCCAGGCTGTTTGCCTCAGTGGAACCGACGATCTTAAAGGTCATTTCCTCTTCAAATTCCACATCATATACCTTTACTTCACAACCGACACTGATCTTGTCAAGCTCGATCTCATCCTCAACAACGACCTCTGCATTCTTCAACAGCTTCTCCAGTTCTTCGATACGCAGCTCGATGTCGCGCTGTTCGTCCTTTGCCGCATCATACTCGGCATTCTCGGAAAGGTCACCCTGCTCTCTTGCTTCCTTGATCTTCTGGGCGATTTCCCTTCTCTTTACTACTTTCAAGTCTGCCAGCTCATCTTCATATTTTTTGAGGCCGGCATAGGTCAGAATATTCTTTTTTGCATCTGCCATGATCCTGTTTTTCCCTTCTAAAAATCTTCTATATCGCTCCGGGATCTCTCCCTTTTGATACACTGCTACAAGGGGCGCGCAGACGCCCCCACATTCACCGTATTATATCCTAAAGACAAGTCCTTGTCAACGGCTTTCCGGATTCTGCTTTACGCCGGCCCGGCAAAACCGATCTTCGCGGCTCCACCCAGGCCAGCCAGCCGGCACATACTCAAGTTGCCTCTGTCTGGCCTGGGCAGTGGAGCCGCGAATTTATACTTGCTCTGTCAGCCGGCTGCATAACAGTTCTTCCAGTTCCCGATAAGCCGTTACGTGATTGACGGCCTCGCGAAGAGCAGAGGAATGGGGACAGCCTGCCGTATACCAGGCCACCTGCTTGCGCATTTCCCGCATGGCAATATTCTCCCCCTTGAATTCCACTTCCATGCGTGCATGACGCAGGATCATTTCCCGGATCTCTGAAATTCCGGGGCGCGTCGGCACCGGCCGTTCCTCCAGCGCAGCACGGATATCACGAAACAGCCAGGGATTTCCCTTGGCTCCGCGGGCTGCCATGACACCATCACAGCCGGTTTCTTCAAACATCCGTACCGCATCCGCCGCTGTGAAAATATCTCCGTTTCCGATGACCGGAATGGACACGGCCTCTTTTACCGCACGGATAATCCCCCAGTCGGCTTTGCCGGAATAATACTGCTCTCTGGTCCTCCCATGGACAGCAATGGCTGCCACTCCGGCATCCTCGGCAATCTTTGCCAGCTCCACTGCATTGACATGTTCCTCGTCGAAGCCCCGACGCAGCTTCACCGTTACCGGCTTTTTCACGGCATGAACCATGGCCCGCAGAATTTCACCGGCCAGCTTCGGATTTTTCATAAGCGCCGAGCCTTCACCGTTGTTGACCACCTTGGGCACCGGACAGCCCATATTAAAATCCAGAATATCATACGGCCCCGGCTCCAGTTCCGCCGCGATCCGTGCGAGAAGCTCCGGCTCCGATCCGAACAGCTGAAGAGAAACCGGCCGTTCCCTCGGATCAGTCTTTAACAGGGGCGCCGTATTCTTATTTTTATAAAACACCGCCTTTGCGCTTACCATTTCCGTGCAGACCATGCCGCACCCCTGTTCCGCACAGATGACACGAAATGGCAGGTCTGTTACGCCTGCCATCGGTGCAAGAATCACCGGCGTGTCCAGTGTCACATTACCGATGACCAGCTTTTTCATTTTGTTCATTCGTTTACTCCAGATAAAACGTTTTGTAGAACAGCTCCAGCGATTCGAGAAGCTCCTCTTTTTCCCGCTGGATCTCCTTGATCTTCAGGACACTTCCGATCTCATCGAACAGGTAATCGCCCTCATCGCTCTCCACCCGCAGCTCCAGATTTCCGTTCTCATCGAACTCCAGCGTCAGGATCCCGCCGACATCCTCGACATACAGCACGCAGAGGATTTTCAGCTCCTGCTTGATAGAATCGGGGAGTTTGGAAAACTCCTCATTAAAATAATATTTCTGTGTATAGGAATTTGCTCCGCAGAGCACTGTTTTTTCATTCATCATACATACCCGTATACGCCGCGGACCGATACCTCACCGGATTCGACCGCCTGCACCTCGCCGTCTGTTTCTGCCTTCACAAGGAGCCGCCCTTTTTCATCAATGCCCCGGGCCTCACCTCTCCATTCACCCTTGGGATCCAGCACACAGACCGGCTTTCCGAGATTCACCAGACGTTCTTCATAAACCTGCTTCAGCAAGGTCAGATCCTCCGTCTCCAGGAACAGCTCATAGTAGCGCTCAAAGGCACTTAAAATCTGTGCAATGATCTCGGCACGGCAGACCTGCTCTCCAGTCTCGAGAAGAATGGAGGTCGCCCGGTCCCTGATCTCCTCCGGAAATTCGGTAACATTGACATTGATCCCGATCCCGATGACCACATAATTGATGCAGTCCATTTCGGCGCTCATCTCCGTCAGGATCCCGCAGACCTTTTTTCCGTTTATCACAATATCATTGGGCCACTTGATCCCGGTTTCTAGTCCGGTCACCGCACGGATTCCGTCAGCCACCGCCATGGCCGCCACCAGAGTCAGCATGGATGCACTTCCCGGTGAAAACCAGGGTTTTAATAACAGTGACATGGCAATAGCGCTTCCCACCGGGGACTCCCAGCTTCTTCCGCGCCGCCCCTTTCCTGCGTCCTGCTCCTCAGCCACAAATAAGGAACCATGAACTGCGCCTTTCTCCGCGCGGCGTTTGGCCTCGTTGTTCGTTGAATCGATCTTCTTTAAAAACACGGTCGGAAGTCCTGCCCACCGCGTTGTCAGCCTGGAACCGATCTCAGCCGCCGAAATGGAATCCGGAGAGGATTTCAGGCGGTACCCTTTATTGGGCACCGCCTCGATCACATAGCCTTCTTCCCGGAGCTGTCCGATTGCTTTCCAGACCGCCGTTCTTGTCACTGCCAGTTTCCGGCAGATATTCTGCCCGGAGACAAATCCGTCTGTCTCCCGCAGCACCTGTAATATTTCTGCTTTCAATCGTTACCTCCAGAGGCAGACCGCGCTTACCGCCGCCAGGATCACAAACAGCCCTGCCGCGATAAACAGCGCGATTCCCGCCGCCTTCTGCCGTCCGTTCTTCCGTCCGAAGTTTCCATAGCTGCCGGAGACTCTCGGAATGGCTAGCAGTGTCTGGAACACCGCCGCCAGAAGAAATACGACAGGGAACAGCCAGGCGTTCCGATCCGGATCCAGAAAGGAGAAAACTCCCACGGCGATCACGGCCAGACCTGCGGCAGCGGACAGGATATCAAACACCGTCTGCTTTGTATATGGATTCTTTTTTGTCCTGTTCAGGTACATGAAGCCTTATTCTCCCAGCGTAGCCACCATCACAGCTTTGATGGTATGCATACGGTTTTCTGCTTCGTCAAAGACCACCGATTTTTCGGACTCGAAGACCTCCTCGGTCACCTCGTTGCCCTTCACTGCCGGCAGGCAGTGCATGAAGATCGTGCTGTCTTTTCCGGTTTTTTCCATCAGTTCTTTGTTTACCTGATAAGGCTTTAACAGTGCCATACGCTCTGCTGCCTTATCCTCCTCACCCATGGAGCACCATACATCGGTATAGATGGCATCCGCACCGGCCACCGCACCTGGATCATCGGTGATGGTCAGAGTGCTTCCTGCCTCCTTTGCGTATCCGCGGCAGGTCTCCACCAGCTCCTCCTCCGGCCATAAGGACCTGGGAGCGATAATGGTACAGTTGACACCCATCTTTCCGCAGCCCACCATCAGGCTATTGGACATGTTATTCCGTCCGTCGCCGATAAATACAAAATTCAGCCCCTTCAGGTGTCCGAAGTTTTCTTCCATGGTCAGGAAGTCTGCCAGGATCTGGGTAGGATGATAATCATCGGTCAGTCCGTTCCATACGGGAACTCCTGAAAACTCCGCCAGTGCTTCCACATGCTCATGCTTAAAGCCGCGGAACTCGATGGCATCGAACATTCTTCCCAGAACGCGTGCCGTATCCTCCACGCTTTCTTTCTTTCCAAGCTGAATCTCACCCTTGCCAAGATAAGTGGGAAATCCACCCTCATCATTAGCTCCTACGGTAAATGCACACCGGGTTCTTGTGGACGGCTTTTCAAAGATCAGGGCAATGTTCTTTCCCTTTAAGCTGGTTCCGGTAATGCCCTGCTTCTTCTTTGCCTTTAAATCTGCTGCCAGATCCAGAAAGTTCTGGATCTCCTCCGGTGTGAAATCCTTCAGCGTCAGAAAATTCCGACCCTTCAGACTCTTCATGATCTCCATTTCTTTTGTCCTCCGTTTGTCAGTCCTTTGCTACTTCCACCAGGCTCTTGATCCCGCCTGCAATTCCCTGGATATCCGAGGGAATAATAATCTTGGTCGCCTGTCCGTCTGCTGCCTTGGCAAACGCCTCCAGGCTCTTTAACTGGAGCACAGCGTTATCTGCACCTGCCTCCTTGATCAGCCGGATGCCGGCTGCCGTAGCCTCCTGTACCTTCAGAATGGCCTGTGCCTGACCTTCTGCCTCGCGGATCGTCGCCTCTTTCTTTGCTTCCGCCCGCAGGATCGCTGCCTGTTTTTCCGCCTCCGCATCAAGGATCGCCGATTCCTTTTTACCTTCTGCCACAAGCACTGTGGACTTCTTCTCACCCTCTGCCTGGAGGATCTTCTCACGGCGCTCACGCTCCGCTTTCATCTGCTTCTCCATGGAATCCTGGATCTCTCTGGGCGGGATGATATTCTTCAGCTCCACGCGGTTGACCTTGATGCCCCAGGGGTCGGTCGCCACATCAAGCTGGGTACGCATTTTTGTATTGATCAGCTCTCTGGAGGTCAGGGTCTGATCCAGCTCCAGGTCGCCGATAATATTTCTCAGGGTCGTTGCCGTCAGGTTTTCAATTGCCATCAGCGGATTTTCCACGCCGTAGGCATACAGCTTCGGATCGGTGATCTGGAAGAACACAACCGTGTCGATCTGCATGGTTACGTTATCCTTTGTGATCACGGGCTGAGGCTTAAAATCAATGACCTGCTCTTTTAAGTTTACACGCTTGGCTACGCGGTCGATGAACGGAGCTTTCACATGAAGTCCCACCGACCAGGTTGTTCGGTATCCGCCGAGACGCTCCAGCACTACCGCCTTCGCCTGGGGCACGATCTTGATACAGGATGCCAGGATCCATAAAATAATCACCAGCAGGACCGCCAGTGCCACCAGCGGGCCTACAGAAACAGCTGCAGCCAGAAAACTCCCTCTCATCATTCTACCTCCGTTTTTACACTTCCGCTTCTTTTCGTTCCACGATCAGCTTTACACCGCGGACAGCCTTGACATATACCATTTCCCCCGGCTCCAGGATCTCCTTTTCATCAGCCGCTCTTGCCGTCCAGTACTGGCCGTTCAGAACCGCCTCTCCGGTTTCTTCACGGTTGTCGATCTTCTTCGTCACCCGCGCCTCTTTTCCGATGATTCCGTTTACATTGGTCTTTATAGTCCCACGGTTGATATACCGCTTCGCAAAGGGTCTGGTAAATACCAGAAGCACCAGCGATACCACCAGGAACAGGACTCCCTGGATCACAGGATCCGCACCGGCCAGACAGGCAATAAACGCGATCACTGCGCCGCCCGCAAACCAGATCGTTGTCAGTCCCATGGTCATTGCTTCGATGACCAGCAGGAGGATAATGGCAATCAGCCAGTATACAGCTTCCATGGCACACGCTCCCTTCCAAAGACCTGCAAAAGCCTGTATTTGCATTATTATACCCCATTTCAGGTGGGATTACAAGCCGCGAATATGAAAAGAGCCCGCCGATGGCGGACCCTTTGAAATCTATATGAATTTTATCTGAATGCGCTCTGCGCTTATCGTTTTACCCATACCTCGCGGTAACGAACGCCCCAGCTTCCTGCTGAGCCGTGGTCTGCCACAAACAGATCAATCTGGTAAGGATTCTTGTTTGCGAATCCGCCGGTATCCTCTGCAACAAACACACCGTCCATTCCGGCGATTTTTACCTGAGTTCCGTAAGGAATGATCCAGGGCGCAACTGCTATCGTTCTTCCCTCACTGGGAACTGCTCCGGAGGCTGTGGTTCCTGCCCACTTGCCGTTGCAGCACGCGCCGCCGCAGTATGCGGTGATTTTAAACTCTCCGAGAGATACCCAGCCCGACTCGTCTGCTGCGGCCGCACCGGATGTTTCGGAAGAAGATGAGGACGCTGCCGAAGCCTTCTGAGACGCTTTCTTTTCAGCTGCCGCTTTTTCTGCAGCTGCCTGTTCCTCTGCCCTGATTGCTTCCATGCTCTTTGCTGCTCCGAGGGAGAATTCTGCAGTCACATAATCTGCACACACATACCCCTCTTCGCCATCTTCGTATTCGATCTTTACCCAGTTCAGCGGTTCTGCCTCAGTCTCCGCCTCTGTGGGTCCGCTCTGGCTCTCTGCCGTCTCTGCAGCAGCCTGTGTTCTTTCGGTTTCTGCGGCTTCTGTGGAAATAGCCTGTGTCTCCGCTTCCGTCACAGCAGCCGTCTCTGCTGCGGTTTCCGTTTCCTCTGCAGTCTGGCTTTCGGTT